>JADDPV010000217.1 GCA_016781705.1 Rubrobacter sp. | reverse complement strand
CGCCTCTTGATACATACGCTACTCGCCTATTGGCGGAGCCTCTTATCCCGGATCTCGCGCTCCTCGTCCGTGAGCAACTCTTCCAGCAGGTAATAGTCCGTCCCCAAAGACCTCGTCAAATCCGCCAGCAAAAAGTCTCCTCCTTCTCCAGCTTCGCTTCCGCCTCACCTTCTCCGACCCCGAACTCCGACACGTGGGCCTACCGCCACGGCCCGGAGTGTTTACGCAGGCTTATTACCCATGTTGATATCAAAATTGACAAGTCTCCGAAGAGGAGGGCGATGAGGCAGGTGGAAGACCGCGCGGTGGATCGGAGGGCGGGACGGGCGACGCCGAGGGACGTTTTCCTCGGAGAGGTCAGGTCGCGGGACGTTTTCCCGGTCCTGATCCTGCACCTGCTCCAGCGGAAGCCCGAGTACGGCAACAGCATCATCGGGCGCATCCGGGAGATGACCGCCGGGGTGATGAGTGTCTCACCGAACACCGTGTACCCGCTTTTGAGGCGCCTGGAGGAGAAGGGGTACGTGAAGGGCGAGTGGGAGCGTCCGGACACGCGGAGCCGCCGCTTCTACATCATTACCTCCGAGGGCGAGGAGAAGTACACCGAGATGAAGGGGAGATTCGAGGCGCATCTGGTGCGGGTAAGAGAGGCTATCGAGGCCCTGCACGAGGAGCTCTACGGTTGAGGGTCGAAAACGGGGAAGATGAGGCCTGATGACACACAGGATACGCAGGGTGGCCGTGTTGGGCGCGGGCACGATGGGCGTGGCGATAGCGGCGCACTGCGCCAACGCCGGGCTGGAAGTCGACCTGCTCGACGTCGCTCCCGAAGGCGAAGAGGATAAGAACAAGATAGTCGAGGGTGGCTTCGGGCGAATGAAGAAGGCCCGGCCCGCCGCGCTCATGAGCCCTTCCGTCGCGGAGAGGATGCGGATAGGCAACTTCGACGACGACTTCGAGCGTGTCACCGAGGCCGACTGGATCGTCGAGGCCATAGTCGAGAAACCCGATCTCAAGCAAGGGCTCATGCAGCGCGTCGAGGCGACGGCGAAGAAGAGCGCCCTGATCTCCTCCAACACCTCCGGCATTCCGCTGCACAGCGTCGCCGAGGGCCGTTCGCAGGGCTCCAAGAAGCGTTTCCTGGGGACCCACTTCTTCAACCCGCCGCGCTACTTGAAGCTCATGGAGATCATCCCCACCGAGGACACGGACCCCGAGACCGTCGAAGCGGCGCGAAACCTCGGGGAGCGCGTACTGGGCAAGGGCGGCGTCATCTGCAAGGACACCCCGAACTTCATAGCCAACCGGCTCGGCTCCTTCGCCGGGATGCAGCCCGCGACCTACGCCTTCGAGAACGGCTACGGCATCGAGGAGGTAGACGCCATCACGGGGCCGCTCATCGGGCACCCCAAGACGGCGACCTTCCGCCTTAACGAGCAGGTCGGCCTGGACACATCGCCGTCGCCGTCGCCGAGAACCTCTACGAGCTGGTATCGGAGGACGAGTCGCGCGAGGAGCTAAAGCCACACCCCATCCTCAAGCAGATGCTCGAGAAGGACCTGCTCGGCAACAAGAACGGCGCGGGCTTCTACAGGCGCGACAAGCGTGACAGCAAGACCGTCTTCGACGTGCTGAACCTGGAGACCTTCGAGCACGAGCCCGCCCAGAACCCGGACGTCCCGATAGCTGCGGAGGCCCAGGAGCAGGGCGACCTCGGAGCGAGGACACGCTTCCTCGTCGAGAAGGCCGACGACGAGCGGCACGCGCGGTACGTCCGGGACACGCTGCTGCCGTACATGGCCTACGCCTCGCGGCGGGTGCCGGAGATCTCCAACACTCTAGAGGACGTGGACCACGCGACGGAGTGGGGCTTCGCGCACGAGGCCGGCCCGTTGCGCACCTGGGGCCTGCTTGGCGTACGCGAGACCGTCGAGCGCATGGAGGGCATGGGCCTCGAAGTCGGCGCGTGGGTGAAGGAGATGCTCGAAGCTGGCAACGAGACCTTCTACAAGAGGGAGGGGACGAAGGAGCTTCAGTTCAGCCCCGTCAAAGGGGAGTACGAGCCGGTGCGAGTTGACCCCCTGATCGTCTCGCTCGACGCCCTGCGCGAGGAGGACAAGGAGCTGTCGCGCAACGATTCGGGGAGCCTAATCGATCTCGGCGACGGGGTACTGTGTCTGGAGATCCACTCCAAAGCCAACGCCATAGACGGCGCGCTGGTCGAGATGGGCTACGAGGCCCTGAAGACGCTCGAAGAGGACGACCGCTGGGTCAGGCTCGTCATCGCCAACGAGGTGAACAACTTCTGCGTCGGCGCCAAGGACGGCGAGATGGGGCAGGTCGAGGGCGCGGTCGAGGCGCTGCAGAGCCTGCTCATGGGCTTCCGGTTCGCGTCGAAGCCGGTCGTGGCCGCGCCGCACGGGCAGACGCTCGGTGGGGGGTTGGAGATCTGCCTGCACGCCGACCGCGTCGCGGCGGCGGGCGAGACGTACATGGGCCTCGTCGAGGTGGGGGTCGACCTGATACCGGCCGGCGGCGGCGTCAAGGAGATGGTCCGCCAGCTCATCTCCCCGGCTATGAAGACTCGCGCACCCGCGCTCCCCTATGTCCAGCGCGTCTTCGAGGGCGCTGGCGGAGACCTTCGCCAGCGCCCTCGAAGCGCAGGAGATGGGCTTCCTCGATGAGGATGACCGCGTGGTCATGAACCTCGACCACCTCACCAGCGCCGCCAAGCGCGAGGTCCTCGACCTCCTCGCCGACGGCTACGCCCCGCCCATCCACGACAAGCCCATCTACGCCCCGGGGAAAGTAGTGCGGGCCGCCATCGAGGCCTCGGTCATCAAGACCCTCCTGTGGGACCGCTACGCGACCGAGTACGACGCGTCATCGCCGGCCACCTCGTCAGGGTACTCACCGGCGGGGACCTCTCGTCGTCCCAATGGGTGCCCGAGGAATATATACTCAAGCTTGAGAAGGGGGCCTTCCTAGATCTCCTCAAGAACGAGAAGACGATGGAGCGGATCGACGCGATGCTCAAGACCTGCAAGCCGCTGCGCAACTAGGAAAGGTAGATAGAGGGATGAAAGAAGCCGTAATCGTTTCTGGTGCTCGCACCGCCGTTGGGCGCGCACCCAAGGGGACGCTGCGGGCGACGCATCCGGTGGACATGATCGCCGCCGCCATCAGCGAGGCCGTGAATCGGGCGAACGGGCTCCAAGGGGCCGACATGGAGGACGCCATCATCGGGTGCGCGATGCCCGAGAGGATGCGATGAAGCGCCGCGAGTCGAAGTACGATATGGTAACAATGTGCATCGGCGGCGGCATGGGCGCTGCGGGGATCTTCGAGAACCTGCAAAACTAGCCGTCAGCTTTCGGCTACCAGCGGTCAGCTTCTCTGGCTGGCCACTGGCTTTTTGGGAGGCTCCGTGGCAGAGGGAATATCTTGAGCGGATTCGAATGGAATCATCAGCAGCTCGACGCCAACGGCATCGGGATCCACTATGTCCGTCACGGCACCGGACTCCCTCTGGTGCTGCTGCATGGCTGGCCCGAGTTCTGGTTCACGTGGCGCAAGAACATTCTGCCCCTCGCCGAGGGCTTCGACATCGTCGCGCCCGACCTGCGCGGGTTCGGCGACACTGACAAGCCTGACCTGCCGGATCCCCCGGGCGATCTCCTCGGCGACTTGGTGGAGGACCTGCGCGGTCTCGCTGACGCTTTGGAGTTCGAGAGGTTCGGGGTCGTGACCCACGACGTGGGCGCTTACGTGGCGCAGGCCTTCGCGCGGAGGTACCCGGAGCGCCTCGTGGGGCTGTTCTTCTTCAACTGCCCCTACCCGGGGATCGGGAAGCGGTGGGCGGCGCCGGACCACATAAACGAGATCTGGTACCAGACCTTCAACCAGCAGCCCTGGGCCGCGTCCCTGGCGGGCGAGAGCCGCAAGACCTGCGAGACCTACATCCGCCACTTCCTCGACCACTGGGCCCACGAGCCCGGCCTCTTCGACGAGGACCTCGACGCTTGGGTCGACAATTTCATGAAGCCGGGCAACCTGCAGGGGGGATTTAACTGGTACATCAGCACGAACGAGTCCAGGATCGAGCTGATGCGTAAGGGTCCGCCCGAGCTGCCGAAGATAGAGACGCCCACGCGCGTTTTGTGGGGCGCCTCCGACAAGGTCCTCAAAGTGGAGTGGACCGACCGGCTCGGGGACTACTTCGCGGACTGCGACTTCGCGCCCGCACCGGAGGCCGGGCACTTCGTCCACTACGAGAGACCCGAGCTGGCCAACAAAGAAATCTCCGACTTCTTTCGGGCGATAAGGTGAGCGTAGCTCCGTCGAAGCTCGGTGCGCAGCCCGTCGGAGAGGCGGTGGAGGTTGCGGAGGGGGTGTACCAGCTCAAGGCGCCGGTACCTATACCCCTCGGTTTCGTCTCGGCATACCTCGTCGAGGGGGACGACGGGCGGACGCTCGTTGACATCGGCTTCGATTACCCGGAGGGACAGGCGGTGTGGGAGGCGGGGCCAGGTCCGTCGGCTGCGACCTGCGCCGCGACGTCGTGCGCATCGTCGTTACACACTACCACCCGGACCACCTCGGGGCGGCGCGCTGGTTGCAGGAGAGGAGCGGGGCGCCGGTGATGATGCTGGAAAAGGAGATCCAGCACGCCCGCGAGATCTGGGCCAGCTCGGACCCCGCGCCGTTCATCGAGCACCTGACCCGCAACGGTATGGACCGCGCGTTGGCCGAGAAGGCCGCGGCAGGGATGCGATCTAGCATGTCGCTCCCCAAGGAGATGGCCCCGCTGCGCGAGGGGGAGAAGTTGGAGCTCGGCGCGATAACGGGCCGGGTGTTGCACGCGGAGGGGCACGCCGACTACCAAATCATACTGCACGACGAGGTGCGAGGGGTGCTTCTGGCGGCGGACCACGTGCTGCTCAGGATCACTCCGAACATTGGCCTCTGGTCGGACACGGAGCCGCGACCCCTCGCCCGCTACCTGGAGAGCCTCGAAGAGTTGCGCGGTCTCCCCGTGGACCTCGTCCTCCCGGGCCACGGCCCGCTCTTCCACGACCTCGACGACCGGATCGGTGAGCTGTCGCTCCACCACGAGGAGCGCCTGGAAGAGATGCGCCGGGTGATCGAGGTTAGCCCTAAAGAGCCCTTCGAAGTCTCGCGCGAGGTGTTCCGCTACGGGCTCTCGGTCTACGAGCAGTGCTTCGCCCTCGCCGAGACGCTCGCCCACCTCGACTACCTGGCAGATGAGGGCCACACCGAACGCGTAGAGGACGTTCCGTCCAGAATTCTCTACAGAACGAAAGGAGGCGGGTGATGCGGCTACATTCCGCACCGAAGTCGGGGAACAGCTACAAGGTTAGGCTGCTCTTGGGGCTGCTGGATACCGAGTACGAGATAGTCAACTACGACACCAAGGGCGGCGAGACGCACGCCCCGGAGTATCTGGAGAACGTCAACCCGGACGGCAAGGTCCCGGTCCTCGAGCTGGAAGACGGGACGATGCTCCCGGAGTCCGGCGCGATCCTCCTGTACCTCGCCGAAGGCACACCCTACCTCCCCGAAGAGAAGCTGGAGCGGGCGCAGGTCTGGCGCTGGATGTTCTTCGAGCAGTACAGCCTCCTGCTCTACCTCTCCCGGCCCCGCCTCTGGCGCATGTTGGGCGTCGAGATCACGGCCCAAAGAAGGGCCGAGCTGGAGCAGCTCTTCGAGCAGGGCTACAGGGCCCTCGGGGTGATGGAGCGGCACCTGAGCGACCGCGAGTTTTTCGTCGGGGATCGCCCCACGGTGGCCGACGTCGCCCTCTACGTGTATCCGCACGTCTCCCCCGAGGGCGGCTACGACCTGGAAGGCTTCCCGAAGGTGCGCGCGTGGCTGGAGCGGATCGCCGCCCTGCCCGGGTACGTTCCGCTTATGCCACCCGGCTAGGGGGTGCCCGTGACTGGCGGGTCTGGGACGCCGTCAGAGGTGATCACTCGGGAGGGGTTTGCCAACAGCATGACGCTCAGGGTTACCAGGTTCGCCAACCTGTTCCTCGTGGGGCTGCTGGCCGGCCTCCTGGTCGGGGTATTCATAGTCGAGCTGGCGCTGCTGGACCTTCCCGCCTCGGTCTACACGGCGGTCGAGAAGCCCAAGCACGAGGTCTTCGAGCCGATCATGCCGGTCTTCGTGACCCTCGTGGACGTCTCGGGCGTCCTCCTCCTGTTCCTGATGCGCCGCGAGCTCCGAACGCCGGCCTTCGCGCTCACCCTCGTGGCGGTGGTGTGCACCCTGGCGCTGACCGTGACGACCCTGCTCGTCAACGTGCCGATCAACGCAGAGATCATGGACGTCTGGCCGGTCGAGAACCCGCCGGCGAACTGGGCCGAGGTCCGGGATCGCTGGAACTTCTACCATAACCTTCGTACCGTCCTGGCGGTGGTAGCGTTCGTCTGCCTGCTCCTCGCCGCCCTGGAGCTTGCGCCGTCCCGGAAGGAGGAAGCGTGATCCGGCTGCACGACAACTTGTCCTCGGGGAACGGCTACAAGGTCCGCCTCATCCTGGCGCAGCTCGGCATCCCCTTCGAGCGGGTCGAGTACGACATAGACAGGGGCGAGACGCGCACCCCCGAGTTCCTCGAAAGGGTCAACCCGAACGGCCGTGTTCCGGTGCTCGAACTCGAGGACGGGACGATGCTACCGGAGTCCGACGCGATCCTGTTCTACCTCGCCGGCGGGACCCCGTTCCTCCCGGACGGAAGGCTCGAACGGGCGCAAGTCTTGCGCTGGAAGTTCTTCGAGCAGTACAGCCACGAGCCCAACATCGCCACGCCGAGGTTCTGGATCACGCACCGCGTCGAGATGACCGAAGAGCGTCGGCTATCGCTCGGAACGAAGCGCAAGCTCGGCTACGCCGCCCTCGGCGTGATGGAGGGCCACCTGGCGAGCAACGACTTCTTCGTCGAGAACCGTTACTCCATCGCCGACATCGCCCTCTACGCCTACACTCACGTCGCCGGCGAGGGCGGCTTCGACCTCGAAGGCTTTCCCGCCGTCCGTGCCTGGCTGGACCGGGTCGCGGCCCAACCCGGACACGTCCCCCTAACCCGAGCCTAGGACCAGGTGAAGCGCGGCGCGGTCACTTCTGTCCCCTTTCGGGCGGCGTAGCGTGCCCGGGCCCGGGACGCCACCGGTGGTCGTCCGCGAGGAGATCGCGAACAGCGTGACGCACGGCTTGGGGTTGCTGGCGAGCATCGCGGGGGCGGTCGTGCTCGTCTCTTTGAGCGCGGAGCGCGGGGACGCGTGGCAGGTGGCGAGCGCGGCGGTGTACGGGGCGACGCTGGTGGCGCTGTACGCGGCCTCGACGCTGTACCACGCGCTCAAGGGCACGGGGGCGAGGGGCGTCTTGCGGATCGTGGACCACTGCGCGATCTTCCTGCTCATCGCCGGCACCTACACCCCGGTGACGCTCGTGGGGATGCGCGGGGGCTGGGGATGGACCCTCTTCGGCATCGCGTGGGTCCTCGCCGCCGCGGGCATCGTCTTCAAGGTCTTCGCCGCGGGCCGCTTTGGGGCGCTCTCCACGGCGGCGTACATCTCGATGGGGTGGATGTGCATCGTCGCCGCCAAGCCGATGCTAGTGCTCCTCTCCCCGGGCGCGCTCGCTTTGCTCGGCGCGGGCGGCCTCCTCTACACCGCCGGGACGGTCTTCTACCACTGGGAAAGGGTGCCCTACTCGCACGCCGTCTGGCACCTCTTCGTCGTCGCTGGGAGCGTCTGCCACTACCTCGCCATCGCGCTGTACGTCCTCGTGTCCGAGGCGTAGCTTCGGGTCACGGCTGCTCAGAGGAGCAGCAGGGTGAGAAAGATGAGGTACAGGAGGCCCGCGGCGGAGGCGACGAGGGCGAAGCGGACGTTGCGGCGAGCCCCAATCTTGATCGGGTGCAGCCCCGAGAGCCGGGCCAGCATCGTGACCGTGTTGGAGAAGGGCGAGAGCAGGAGCACGCCCTGGCTCCCGAGCAGCACCGCCATCGCCCACAGCGCCGGGGCTGGACCCGCGTCCAGCGGGAAGGCCGCGTCCACGAGCAGCACCATCGGGACGACGTGTATGCCGCCCAGGAACCCCAAGGCGATGACGACGAAGAGCGCGGGCGCCACGAGCCCCTCGGGCAGCGCCTGGAACAGCCGGCCCAGCGGCGCGAGCGCCCCGAGTTGCGTGAGCGAGAGTACCAGAACCCCGGCCGCCCCGAAGAGGGCGAACTCGGCGTGCGACTTCGTCAGGGCGTCGCGCGCCTCCGCGCCGAGCCTCTTCAGGGGCCTTCGCGTCCCGAGCGCGGCGGTCGCCGCTACGGCGACCAGGGCGACGACCGCGGCGACGGTCAGGGCGACGACGACCGTCAGAGAGAGGCTCGAGAATAGGCCCTGCGCGACCGCGACCGCCGCGACGAGCAGCACCGGGTAGGCGAGCACGGCCGCCGCGCTCCGATTCAGCGGTGTCTCGGGGAGAGACCCCGTTTCACCTTTCTCGCCCTTGCGCGCGACGAGGAGCGTGAAGGCGAGGCCGACGACCACGAAGGGCAGGGAGACGGCGAGGAGCGCGGGGTAGGAGACGCCGGTAAGGATGATCGTGGTGGCTGTGAGGATGTTGAGGTTGGTCCACAGGGGGGCGAAGGAGAAGGCCCGCCCGCTCCAGACGAGCGCGGAGAAGCGAGTATCGTTGGCTACGGCGCGGCGCAGAACCGCGTCTATCAGGACGAGCGCGCCCACGTCGAGCACGGACCCCAGGACGTGCCCCAGAGCCCCCGAGGTCGCCCGCGTCCCGAAGCCCTTGCGCGCCGTCGCCGCCAACAGCGCCCGGATCTGGTCCGCGAACCGCCCCGCCCTGATCGGGTACCCCGCCACGCTCAGCACCAGCAGCACCGCCACGATCCCGAAGTACGTCCTCAACCCCCCCAGGAACGCCCCCGCCTCGAAGCGCCCCGAAACGAGCAGCGCCCCCAGAGCGAGGGTGGCCGCTGCCGCGAGCCCCTTGTGGAACGAGCTCGAAAACGGTACCGACATCGCGAAGAGCGCGAGCCCCGTCCCCAGAAACACCGCCGTCGCGTAAAACCCCGGCGCAACCGCCTCGGCCGCGTAGGCGGCCAGGAAAACGGCCCCGAGCACTGGCCGCACCGCGTCGAGGCGCGCCCTCACTCTCTCCTCGACCGTGGAGTTGTCCGTCTCTTGCGCTACTTTTGACCTCGCTCCCGATCCGCCGGACGGGCATAATCTCCGGCGCCGATATTAGACCACGGCCCGCCGCGTTACCTGCGGACCTCTCCCCGAGGGGAGAGATGGCGGAGGGCTTGGAAGAGGTTGGCCCGGCTCCGTGTGAGCTTTCACCTTCTGCGGTTTCCTCACCCGCCGGTTGTGGTAACTACAAATCACAAGCAGTTACGAGGTGTGATAAAAGAGAAGGATAAGCCTTGACGACGAGTAACGGCGCGAATAGTGCGGTGGACGCGTTCCACCTCGGCGGGGATTTGCGGGTGAATCGCCCGGGGTTCTTCGGGACTGTGCGGCTCCGGCATATGAAGCGAGAGCCCGGCGACCCAGAGGCACACCTCAAAGAGAACGTCGCCGCCGCAGGCCTGAACCTCGACCGGGAGGATCTGGAAGCCCTCTCTAACTGAAATACCGTCCTCGACGGGCCTTGACAAATCCTGGCGGAGGCATATACTACGCACGTGACGCAGATGTACACTTAGCGGCAGCACTTCCACAAATCCCAGTAACAGCCTCGGTTATAGCACAAGTCCGGCCTGTACCCGGCGGGCTACGGGCACGGGGGGCGGATGTCGGGGCAGTTGAGAATTTCGAAGGAGGCAGGGAGCATGGCAATCAGCACTGGAGAGCGTCGGTTGGCGCGCAACACGGAGACGCCGGAGCTTCTGGCGAAGTACCTGGCGCACATAGGTCGCGGCCAGCTCCTGACCCACGATGAGGAGATAGACCTCTCCAACAGGGCCAAGCAGGGCGACAGGAAGGCCCGGGAGCGGCTCATCGAGAAGAACCTGCGGCTGGTCGTGAGCGTAGCCAAGAAGTACAGGGGAATGGGGCTACCTTTCGAGGACCTGATCCAGGAAGGCAACATCGGGCTCATGAGGGCCGTCGAGAAGTACGACCCGGATCGCGGGTACAGGTTCTCCACGTATGCCACTTGGTGGGTGAGGCAGGCCGTGCAGCGGGCGGTGGCGGACAAGGGCCGGACCATCCGAGTCCCGGTGCACATGGGCGAGAAGATCCGGAAGATGGCCCGTTCCTACAACGAGCTCTCCGCGGACTTCGAGCGCGAGCCCACGGACGCGGATGTCGCGGATCGCCTCGGCTGGACCGTTGAGGAGGTTAGGGACGTCAAGGACGCGATGCCCGACGCGACGAGCCTCAACCAGCCCATCGGCTCCGACGCCGACGCCTCCGAGCTCGGCGAGTTTGTCGAGGACGAGCGCGCCTCCGACACGCCGGGGGAGGTCATGCGTGGCATGGAAACCGAGGGTCTGGGCGAGGCCATAAGCCGGCTACCCGAGCGCCAGCGGCACGTCCTCGTCAGGCGTTACGGCCTCGACGAGCAGGACTCCGCCACCCTCGCGGAGCTCAGCGAGGAGCTTGGGGTCTCCAGGGAGCGCATCAGGCAGCTCCAGCGCGAGGCCGAGCGTATGCTCAAGAGCGGCGAGTACGGCCGCCTCCTCGGCAGTGCCGCCGCGTAAGGCGAACCGCGCGTATAGCGCTCTTGCAAGGGGAAGCTCCAGATTCGGGGCTTCCCCTTTTTCTTTTGGCGCCTGCCTAACCGCGGCTGGCTTCGCCGTACACCGGGTTGCGCCTTCGATTCCGAAAAACACCGCAAAGAACCCGAACACTTCTTTGCTGAGGTCCGTCTCGGACTAACGAGACCTTTACCCTGCCGTGCGACAATGGGTGAGAAGGGCGAGTCTTCGGGAAGGAGGAGCCTTGATCGAGTTGGCGGCGGGGTTGGGCATGTGCCAGGTGCGGAGCGGGACGGACGATCCTTGCCTCGAGCTCGCGGTCGTGGAGGTGCTCGGGGTACCCTTTTGCGAGCGCTGCGCCTGCGAACAGGAGGCGTACTTCGCGGTGGGCGAGTTGGCGCGACCGCGCGGGTCGGAGGAGGACGGGCTCGAAGGGTGGTCGGGTAGGCTCTCCGGCACGACGCTCGCCGAGGCGCTGAGCAAGATACGGTGGGGATCGGTGCGCGAGAAGGTCTCCGAAGCGGAAGTTCTCGTGAAGAGCGTGCGGTAACGGGCCACCAGTCAAGGCTTTCGTCGCCGGTCGGCGGGGAGGCTACCTTACCCGGACGCGGGCTCCACCGTCGCCGACATCGAGCCCTTGCAGCGCGGGATCAGCGGGTCGGGGCCGAAGGACTGGATCTGGTCGCGCTTCAACTCGGCCCACTCCAGGTGCGTAGTCGCAACGACGACTCGCCCCCTCGTGTCTACCTCCACCGCCATCCGGTAGCCCTTCTCCGGCGGATGACCGAAGAGCGCCTTCAGCATGTAGATGACGTACTCGAAGCTGTGATCATCGTCGTCGAGCAGGACGACGTTGTAGGGTGGCAGTCCCTCGGTCTTGTGCTTCTTTTTCTCCCGGGGTTGCGTGGTGCTGCTCGTCATCTTCCCATCTCTTGGCCTCCGGTTACGGAACCCTAGGCTCCGCCGTCAAACCCACGCGATGCAGCTTAACATCAGATCGGGTCGGCGGACGTAATTTGCGGTCGGTGGCTACGTAGGGTCCTCGCCCGCTATGGCGAGGACCCGAGCCGGCGAGGAGCGGAAGTCACCTGTGTATTGAGGCGGGAGCACTAATCCCCTCTGTGCGATCCTCGCGAGCCAGCCTCCGCTCTCCTCAAGATTTTCGGACGATCCTCTCGGGGACGGTCTCCTGCGCACCCTGACAGAACTTCGTTCATGGGGCGAAGAATAGGGGATATTGCTATCCAAGGCGCCGCAACTGAGCCTTCGCCATTGAGGCTAC
>JADDPV010000029.1 GCA_016781705.1 Rubrobacter sp. | reverse complement strand
TACAATCTCTCGTGCAGCTCCATGACGCGGACGATAAAACCGAGGCCAGAGATCTCGTCGCCACGTATGTGATCTCCGAGGAGATGGCCGAGAGGCTAGAGACGATCCTCTTCTCCCGGCTACAATTCGACGAACCCGCTGACCAGAAGGGCGTTCTCGTGGTGGGCAATTACGGTACCGGGAAGCCCCACCTCATGTCGGTCATCTCAACTGTGGCCGAGCATGCGGATCTCACCAGCGATATGATGAACCCCAGGGCCGCTGAAAACGCGGTCAAGGTACAGGCAGGTTCAAGGTGGTCCGTACCGACATCCTCACCCTCCACGTCCTCAAACCCCGCCAGTAAAGTGAACGAGAAGGCACCGCTGCCCGGCACGTCCCTCCTCTTCCGCGTCGCCGCCTCGGGGAACAATGAGCACTGATCCCACCCCCGAAGGCCGTCCCTACCCGCCGGGCCGTGCGTGGGCCGAGGTGGACCTCGGCGCCGTCCGGCACAACGTCCACGCCATCAAGCGCCGCGCCCTAGGCTCCCGCCTGATGGCCGTGGTCAAGGCCGACGCCTACGGCCACGGCGCCCCTCCCGTCGCCCGCGCCGCGCTCGCGGCGGGGGCCGACACTCTGGCGGTCGCGAGCGCCAAAGAAGGCGCGGAGTTGAGGAGTGCCGGGCTAGACGCGCCGATTCTGGTCTTCACTGACCTCCTCCCCGACGCGTTCGCCCTCGCTGAAAGGGCGCGCCTGGCCGTCACGGCGCACTCCGCCGAGAGCGCGAGGCGCATAGCGGCTCGCCCCGGCCTCCGAGCTCACCTCAAGGTCAACACCGGCATGAACCGCTGGGGCGTCGCCCCCGAAGAGGTCGGGGAGGTGCGCAAGATCCTCGGAGAGCAACTCGTCGGCGTCTACACTCACCTCGCGTCCGCCGACTCCGACGCGGACGCGACCCGCCGCCAGCTCGACCTCTTCGACCGCATGCTCGCCGCTCACGACTTCGGTGGCGTCGAAGCCGTCCACGCCGCCAACTCCGCCGGCGCGCTCTGGCATCCCCGCTCCCGCCACGACCTCGTCCGCCCCGGCGTCGCCCTCTACGGGCTGTACCCAAAGGGCGACGAGGGCGACCCCTCCGAAGAGGGGCTGCGGCCCGCGCTCTCCCTCAAGAGCTACGTCGCGAGCGTCCGACGCCTCCATAGCGGCGAGGGTGTCTCCTACGGCCTCACGTTTAGGGCGAAGGAGCCGACCTTCGCCGCGACGGTGCCGATCGGGTACGCCGAAGGGTATCGTCGCGCTCTGTCGAACAGGGCGGAGGCCCTGATCCAGGGCGAGCGGCGGCCCCTCCTCGGACGGGTGACGATGGATGCGTGCGTTTTCGGGGTTACTGGGGAGGTCGAGATTGGGGACGAGGTCGTGCTGATCGGGGAGCAAGGATCCGAAAAGATACGGGCCGAGGAGGTCGCCCGGTGGGCTGGCACGATAAACTACGAGGTAACAACGGGCCTCAATGCCCGCCGCGTCGAGAGGAGCTACACGTAGATGTTCGAGGACCTTGACTGGAAGGGCGCCGTCAAGCGGGCGGTGCTCACCGTGCTCTTCTATCTGCTGCTGCTCTACGCGCTGAACGTCGCCGTCCCGGGCTCCGTCGGGAGCCTCGTGACCGTCGCGACCAACGCCGCCTTCCTCTTCGTGCTCTTCGTCCTCTTCCACGCCTTCGTGGACCGGCGCAAGCGACGCCGCCAGGCCAGGTTGCGGGCCGAGAAGAAGGACAAGAAACCGGCCCCCAAGGGAGGCGCGAAGGCCGACGCCGAGGACGGCCAGGCGGACGACCCGGCGAGCACCCTCAAGGGCCGGCCCAACCCCAACACCAGCCGCAAGAAGACGGCACGCCGCCGCCGGTGAGATCCAAGAAGTCGCCCTCCACGGCCTCCGCCGCGAGGTTGCGCGAGGCGCTCGCCCCGCCGCTCGACGTCGGGGTGGTCTTGCGCGAGGTTCCAGAGCTCTCGCTGGCGCGGGGGCAGGGGCAGGGTCCCTACCACCACCTCGACACCCTGGAGCACATCCTGGAGACCGTCCGGGGTGTGGACCGGGAACTCGAGGAAGGCCGGGTCGGCGCGATGATCGGAGAGGAGGGACGCGATGGGCTCCGGCTCGTCGGCCTCCTGCACGACGTGGCAAAGCCCGTCACGCGTGGCGAGCTGGAGGGCCGTACCCTCTTCGTGGCGCACGACACTCTGGGGGCGCGTCTCGCGTACAAGATCTGCCGGCGCCTCGGCGTCCCGGCTCGTCTCGTGGACCTCGTCGTGACGGTGACGGCGCTGCACCTCAAGATCGGGTTCATGGCGAACCCCCGCTCGGACTACCCGGCCGAACGCCTCGCCCGCGCCGCCGGACCCTTCGGGGAGGAGCTCGCCGTCCTCAGCTGGGCCGACCGCCTCGCCGCCCGGGGACCGCGCCTCACGGATGAGCACATCGAGCGCCACCGCGACCTGTGCGCGCAGTTCCTGCGGATCAGCCGCCAGGCTGGCCCTTACCCCGAACCGGACTACGCCGGGCTCGCCGGGCGCCTCGGGCTAGAAGATGAGGCCGACGCCGGGCACGCCGCGAGCCGGATCAGGTTCCTGGTCGCTCGCGGGCTAACCGGGGAGGAAGCCGCGCGCCGCGTCGCCGCGCTGCCCCTTTAGACGCGATACTGTACGCGGAACCCGACTCTACCTCTCGACCGGATCGCTGCCGAAATGTACGAGCCCCGTCACTCCCACGGCGTAGGTCGGGTAGAGGAGGGCGTCCGGGTAGCGTTCGAGTACGCGGTCCCAGGCGACCGCGTAGGGTTCGCTCGAGTGGCGCCCCGCGCCGCCGACGTTCGGCTCGTCGTTGTGGTTGTGAACGATGGCGGCGCCGGCCTCCAGGCAGGCGAGCGCGGACTCGACGATCTCATCCACGGTCCGGGGGACGTGGGGGTTCCTGTTCTTGGGGGTAGCGCCGTTGATAGCGGCCTCGATGATAAGCGGCTCGAACTCGTGGCGCGCGAGTTGCTCTCCCCGATCTTCCATGGGGACCTAGCCCATTTGATCTTCGGGGCGCACGATCCCCGACGCCGGCTCGCCGCTCAGGTAGCGCCGTACGTTCTCGGCGGCGCGCCTGAGACCCTCAGCTATCGCGCCCGGTACCATCGCGGAGTTGTGCGGGGAGCCCAGTACGTTGGGCAGGTCCAGGAACGGATGATCCACGCGGAACTCCCCGTGGCGCAACGGCTCCACCCACCAGGCGTCGATGCCGGCCATGAAGTCCGGTTGGGTCCTCAGGTGCTCGTAGAGGGCTTCTTGGGCGACGATCTCCCCACGCGCCACGTTGATCAGGATCGCGTCCGGCTTCATCCAACCCAGCTCCCGGCCGCCGATGAGGCTGCGGGTGGTGTCGGTCAGCGGTAAGGTGACGACCACCACGTCCGAGGAGCGCAGTACGTACTCCAGGTCGTCGAGCGTGCCGACGAACTGCGCGGTCTCCTGGCTTCGGCCGCTCCGGTTGATCGCGAGGACCCTCATATCGAAGGCGCGCACGAGGCGGGCCACCGCCCGCCCTATTCCCCCGAAGCCGAGGATGCCGCAGGTCGCCCCGCGCAAGGCGCGGTTCTGGACTCCCTGATCGAACTCGCCCCGCCCGAGCTTCTCGTGTTCGACCCTCAGCCGCTTGGCGAGCGCGAGCGTCATGGCGAGGACATGCTCGGCCATCGGCCCGGCGTAGGCCCCGACGTTGCTCGCGACCTCCAGATCGGGGGGCAGCTTCGCGAAGGGCACCTGGTCGGCCCCGGCGGAGAGCAACTGCATGAACCGCGCCCCACCAAGCTTCTCGAACTCTTCGGGCTTGAGCTCCCTCGCCGGGACCCAGGAGAGCAAGGCGTCGGCGGCCGAGAGTTCCGAGGCGCGCTCCGCCTCCGGGACGTCTCCGAGGAACGCGAGGCGTGCCGAGCCGGCGAAGGTCCGCTCGAGCATCGCGCGTCCTTCTTCTCCGGGGTCGTACGTGACCAGGAGGCGCTGTTCACCCATGTCTGGCTCTCGCAGCAACCTTTCGCCGATCTGCTGGCCGCCCGGTAGCATAACAAGGGTCCAACCCCTTGGCTACGGCAAGGACGACGAGCCCATGGAGTCCTCGCGCTGCCCGCTTCCTCTTCCTATCTACTCGCCCCAAGCGTCGGCGGCCTGGGACGGCTGTTTTCGGGAGCGTGGGAGGCGGTATCGAGGGAGTTGCGCGTGGAGTGGGTGCGCTCTGTCCCCTCGCCGGTTGGAGGGCCGGACGTCAGGTTCTCGATACTCACGCTTGCAAAAGCGCTCTCGGGTCGATCATGTACACTGCCGTGCGATTCTTCATCCCGGCGCTTCCCCTCCGCCTCGCGGCTGCGCACTTCACAAAACGTGCGACAGGGGATAAGATCGAGCTTCGATGTTGGGTTATTTGGAGGTTTCGACATGGGCATAAGGCGGGCGAAGAGGGACCGTTATATCTCGGGCGTTTGCGGCGGCATCGCCCGGCACTTCGGATGGAACTCGAACGCGGTGCGGCTGGTCGTCGTCCTCCTGGCAGTCTTCATCCCCGGTGTCAGCGTTATCCCGGCCGTCATCATCTACGCCCTCCTCTCTTTCCTGCTCCCCGAGGAAGATTTCTAGCCTCCGCGTGGACTTCGCCGAGGCTCAGAAGGAGGCGCTCTCCTGCCGCAAGTGCGGCCCGCTGTGCCAGGCGCGCACGAAGGTGGTCTTCGGCGAGGGTCCGCTGAACGCGGCGCTCTTCGTCGTCGGCGAGGCGCCGGGCTTCAACGAGGACCGCGAGGGTGTGCCGTTCCGCGGCGCGTCGGGGATGCTGCTCGACCGCCTGCTCCGCTCGGTCGGCCTCGGACGCGAGTCGGTCTACCTGACGACGCTCGTCAAGTGCAAGACGCCCGAGGGCCGTCCGCCCAAGCCGGCGGAGATCAACGCGTGCCGCCCGTACCTCCTGGCCCAGCTAGCCGCCGTGGACCCACGGGTAATCGTGGCGATGGGCGACCTCGCGAGCCGTTCTCTGACCGGCCGCAAGGAGGCCGTCTCACGCATCCGGGGCAGGGCCATACCACTCGATGGGCGCTACGTCTTCCCGACGCTCTCGCTTCAGAGGGCGCTCTACACCCCGGCGGATCGCGCGCTCCTCGTCTCGGATTTCGCGCGCCTCCCCGAGCTTCTGTCCGTCGAGCGTCCGACGACCTACGAGACCCTGAACGTCCCCCGCGCCCCCGGCATGGCCGCCGAACGCGAGCCCCTGCAGCCGAGCCTCTGGTAGCCCGTGACGGAGCGCGTTCTGGAGTGGGAGGGCGTGGACGAGGATACTATCGAGTCCCTCGCCGCGCGGGTGGCGAGCGTACTCGCGCCGGGGGACGTAGTGGTGCTGCGGGGCGAGGTGGGGGTAGGCAAGACGACCTTCGCGCGGGCGGCGGCGCGCTCGTTGGGCGTCCGGGAGAGGGTGACCAGCCCGACGTACCAGTTCGCCCGCGCCTACGAGGGCTTGGTGAACGGGCGGTCGGTCGCGGTGAACCACCTGGACCTGTACCGGCTCGAGGGGCTCGAAGCAGAAGACGCGCTGGACCTCGACGAGTACCTCGACGCGGACGCCGTGACGTTCGTTGAGTGGGCGGAGCCCGCGCTGGGCCTCTTGGAAGAGCCGTTTAGCGTCGTGGAGGTCGCGCACCAGACACCCCTCACACGTCGGGTGCGCCTTATGGGGCTCGCGGCGGCGCGTCTCACAGGGGAAGGTTGAGGCGTGCTGGTCCTGGCCCTCGACGCCTCGACCGGCGTCGCGACCGCCGCCGTCGCCCGGGCGGAGGAGGTCGGAGAGCGAGAGATCCTCACGGAGGTCTGGGCCTCGCGGGGCGCCTCGGAGGCGCTCTTGCCGGCGGCCCACACCGCTCTGGGGCTCGCCGGTACGAACCTCGGCGACGTCGAGCGCATCCTGGTCGGCGTCGGCCCCGGCACCTTCACCGGCATCCGCATCGCCGCCGCCGCCGCCCGCTCCCTCTCGCTGGCTACCGGCGTCGCCCTCGCCAGGAATTCCACCCTGGCCGCCCTGGCCGCCCCGGCGCTCGCGAGCGTCGAACCGGGCACAGACGTGCTAGCCGTGCTCGACGCCAAACGCCACCAGGTATTCGCCCAGCACTTTGAAGAAGGGGGCACGCGAGGAGACATACTGTGTGCGGTGCCGGGGGATCTACCGGAAGAGCCATGCCCCGGCGCATTGCTGGTCGTGGGTGACGGAGCGGTGCGCTACCGGGAGCAGGTCTCGCCTCTCGGGCACGTCCCGTCCGACGCCTCGCCGCTGCATCGGGTCACGGCTGCGGGCCACGTCCTCTGCGCCGACCTCTCGCCCGTGCCGCCGGAGGCCGTCAGACCCCTCTACGTGCGCGAGCCGGACGCCGAGGCGCGCCGCGACCTCAACCCGTGGAGCCGGCCGTGACGGGGGCTCCGACGGGGGAGGGCGTGAGCTCGACGGCGCGTCGGGACGTTCGGCCGATGCGCGAGGCGGACCTGCCGGCGGTGATGGACGTAGCCAGGGCCGGCCTCCCCCGGCCCTGGAGCGAGGCCGTCTGGCGCGAGGAGCTCGCCAGCCGCTTCGGCCTGTACCTGGTCCTGGAGGAGGAAGACGAGATCTCCGGTTTCGTCGGCGTCCAACGCGTCGCCGACGAGGCGCACGTCATGACGCTCGCGGTGCGCCCGGGGATGCGCCGCCGGGGCCTGGGGCGCGCACTCTTGCGCGCCGCGCTCGCCGCGCCAGCTTTCGCCGACGCCCGACGCGTCCACCTGGAGGTGCGGCCGTCGAACGTGGCAGCCCGCGCGCTCTACGCTTCTTTGGGCTTCGTCGAGACCGGCGTCCGAAAAGACTACTACGGCGACGAGGACGCCCTGCTCATGACCCTCCATCTTCCGGAGGACCGTCTGCCTTCCGGCGCTCCTCGCGTCCCCTCTTCGCCAACTCCCGGCGGCGCCGGAGCGCTTCGCGATCCTCGAAAGGCTTGAGCAGCAGCAGGGCCGGCGCCAGGCAGGCCAGGAAGCTGACGAAGATGCCGCCCGCGATCAGCGGGTCGACGGGTCCGCGGACCACGTAGATCAGGAACATCGCCAGCATCATCAGCGCGATGAACGCGAAGATCAAAGAGAAGGTGCGCACGAATCTAGTATAGCCGGTCAGCTCGCCAGCACTCCAGCGTTTCTCGCGCGGCGCACACCCGCTCGGCGCAACGGTTTCCACAGGAAACTGCTCCAGGTGAGTAGCCGGAAAAGTGCCGGGAGCAACGGGCCGGGGTCTCTTGCCGACAAACTGAAGCCGTGGCCCGCTGAGGAGCTAAAATCAAGAGGTGATCCTGTCCATCGAAACCTCTTGCGACGACACCTGCGCCGCCGTCGTGGAGCCCCACGGCCGCCGGGCTCTCTCCAACGTCGTCCACACCCAGACCGAGCACGCTCGCTACGGTGGGGTCGTCCCGGAGGTCGCGTCCCGCGCCCACCTGGAGAGGATGGACGGCGTCGTGGAGAGGGCTCTGGCCGACGCCGGCGCGACCCTGGACGACGTCTCGTGCGTCGCCGTGACGGTGCGGCCGGGTCTGATCGGGGCGCTCCTCGTCGGTCTGTCGGCGGCGAAGGCCATCGCCTACGCACGCAAGCTTCCGCTCGTCCCCGTGGACCACCTCGAAGGCCACGTAGCGGCGGCATACCTGGCCGAGCCGGACCTCGCGCCGCCGTTCGTGGCCCTGATCGCCTCCGGCGGCCACACCGCCCTCTACAGCGTCACCGACGGCGGCATGACCCTCCTCGGCCAGACCCTGGACGACGCCGCGGGCGAGGCCCTGGACAAGGGCGCCCGCATGCTGGGCCTGGGCTTCCCCGGTGGCCCCGCCATCTCGAAAGCCGCACGGGACGGCGACCCCAACCGGTACGATTTCCCCGTCGCCCTCAAGGAGAAGGCCAACCTCGACTTCAGCTTCTCGGGCCTCAAGACGAGCCTGCTCTACAAGCTGAAGAGCATGGGCGAAGGCGAGGTTCGGGAGGAGCTGCCGCACCTCGCCGCGGGCTACGAGGCCGCCGTCGTGGAGGCGCTGGCGCGCAAACTCCTGCGCGCCGCCGACCTGCACGACGCTCCGACGCTAGTCGTCGCCGTGGGCGTGGCCGCCAACGCCCGGCTGCGCCGCAGGCTCGGAGTGGAGGAGGCGAAACGGCTCGGGACCAGGCTCGTCGTCCCGCCGCCCGAGCTGTGCACCGACAACGCCGCCATGATCGGGGCCGCCGCCTCGAACACCCCCGCCGTCCCGTACCCGGACTACCTCTCCCTCAACGCCCGCAGCGTGTAGCGTCTCGCGCATCGTCCGCCGCTCGCGGGGACGGTCTTCCACGGCCGCCGGCCTTCCGTTCTGCGCCGGCTAACGTTGGCCCCTTGATGGAGGATGGGTGGTGTGTGAAAGTGCGCCGGGTTTTCGGAAGGTTTCGCGGGGCTTCGCATGGGGTCCTGATCGGTATGGAGGGGGAGAAGCTCGCTGGAGGATTCCCGGTTCGCGAGGGCGTCCTACGCCTTGTTCGCGGTAGCCATCCTGGCGGCACTGTTGAAGATCGTCGCCATCACGGGCGCCGAACCCGTCGTCTTGCAGACCGCGCCGGCAGCGCCGGCAAAGCCGATCGTCGCCGCCGATGCGCTAGCGCCCGTCGAGAAGGATCTCCCGACCGGTCCCCTGCTCGACCGGCCCGAGCCAGGCGACGGTTCCGAGGGTCCCACGCGGGTGAGTCTCGGGGCAAACCTCGGAGCGCGTCCCGGCTTCGTGGACGCCCCCTCGATCTTCCGCCGGCCCTCGCCGGACGGCGCCCCTGTGGAGCCCGTCTGCGCAGACCTGGGCGACTTCCCGAAGAGCAGCCGCGTCGTTTTTCCGCTCCCCGAAGCGTACTTCGGCTCCTACGACGACACGTGGGGCGCGCCGCGCCCGCAGGGCGGCCACGAGGGCTCCGACCTGATGAGCCCCGCCGGCACGCCGGAGTTCGCCGTCACCGACGGGACCATCGTCGAGGTCGCCGGGGCCAACGAGAACGGCTGGAACCGACTCGGCGGCTACACGATCATGCTCCGGGCCGACTACGACGTAGGCCCGATCCGCGAAGGAGATCTCTTCTACTACGCCCACATGGACCGAAAGAGTACCCTCCCCGTCGGAACTAAAGTGCGCGCCGGCCAGCGCCTCGGCCTCGTCGGCGATACGGGCGAGGGACCGGAGGTCACGCGCGGCAAATTTCCCTCGCACCTGCATCTCGGCTGGTACGACGCCGGCGCCGCGAGCGACCGCTCAGAGGTCGAGTCGGGCGCGATGGACCCCTACCCGTTGCTCCTTTGGCTGGAGGAGAACGGTGGCGCCGTCTCCGGCGGCGCGGAAGCCTCCTACTGCGAGGCTCCGCAAGGCCCCACGCCGGACTCCGACTCGCCCGGCGAGAGGCCCGATATAGACACCCGCGACGCTCGCCCCAACCCCGTCGTCGAAGACGACGAACGCCGCCGCGATCGCCCCTCGGGGCGCGGCGACGAGCCCGCGAACGAGCCCTCGAAGACCGGCAAGACAGTGCGTTCCCGTCCCGGCGGCGGCGCGGCGTCCGGCGAGGCCGTCTCCACACCGGTCGAGGAAGACCCGGATCGCACGGCGCGACCCGTTGACGACCGAAGTGGCGGTGGCCCCGGCGGCGGTGGGGGCGACGACGGTGGAGATAACGACCAAGGACCGCGAACCGGTGGGGGCGAGGTGCAGGATCCATCCTCCTGTCTCCTCCCGCGCCCGGACAGGACTATGTTCCCCCTCCGTACCATCGCCGACCCGCTGCGCGAGCCCGCGGACTGCGAGCCCGTGCGGAAAGACGACCGCGAAGATGCTGGTGACGAAGCCCCCGACACTCCGGGAGCCGGCGACCCCAACCGGCCGGAAAAGAACGAGCCGCGGAAGCACCCGGACGGCGGAGAGTCCGAAGACAGCCGCGAGCCGCCGAAGAAGAACCGCCTCCAGCCGTCAGAAGAACCCGCCCGGCCCGGCCCAGAAGACCGAAACCCCGCCGACGATACGACCCGAGAGGAGAGAACGGAAGCAAGCCCCGAGTCGCCCAAGCCCGAAGCCGCTCCCCCAGATTGAGTCGCCGGAGCCGCTGCTCGACAAGTTTCAGGCCGCCGGAGAAACCTGACGCGGCGGGGACGCCAGGGAGCCTTAGCGAGGGCTACGATCTCCACATCGCTCGGGCGGAGAGCTGGCCCGACGGCGTGCGAACGCGGATCTGCCCAGGTGAGTGGTGTGCGCTCCTCGCGGGGGACGCCGAGTGTTGCGCGCGCGAGGTTTCGTCGAGGCCGCGACCGACGCCAGCGGGTCGCTCCGCTACGACAACAACGCCCAGCCGTTTGGACGAACCATCGCTACCACGAGGAGGCCCCCTTCTATCCGCGGTAGTGCACCCAAGGCGAATGATGAGTAATGCGTTATGGTAAGGGTATGGTTACCAAAGTTATCTACTGCCGCCACTGCGGAAGCGAGGATGTCATCATAGAACGGCTTCTCACCCAACGGCAAGCAGAAGTACCTCTGCCATGAATGCGGGCGTCACAAAGCCGCCAAGATCCTTCTCCCAACGGCTACCCAGAAGAGCGCGCAAGGAAGAGATCTCCTGCGCGCCTACCAGGAGAAGAGATCGAGTCTGCGTGGACTCAGGCGCACCTTCGGCGTCTCGCCTACCACGGTCACATCGGCTGGATCAAAAAAGTAGCTGACCTTGAGCTGAAAGACACTCCGCTCTTTTCCGAGACCTCCAACGAGAACAAGGTGCTCGAACTACTGGACGACGAGCTCTATGGTCCTTCGTTTGCCGCAAGAGAGCGAGAAAGTGTGGGTCTCTGGGCTGACTTTGTGTCGGGAGAGTCGCCAGGAGGTTGTGGCCTTCGTCATGGGCGGCGAGCGGAGCAGAGCAGGGCGACCTGCGAGCGTCTGTGGAAAGCGATCCCCGAAGGCTACAAGAGGGCGAGCTGCTACAGTGACTTCTGGGAAGCCTACCGGCAGGTGATCCCAGAAGACCAACACGAGGCCACCGGCAAGGAAGAAGGAGAGACCTGCCATGTTGAGAGGTGGATCAACACCTTACGTCAGCGGCTTTCTCACCAAGGCGCGAAACCCGCACATCGCTCACGCCCTACCTCGGGGGGTGTCGAGGGAGGAGAGCGCCTGTTCCCGCTCCTCGCCGGTGAGGACGGTGCTCTTCGCGCACCCCCTACAGGTTGCGTGCACGTTCTCGGCGTGGTCCTTGACGTAAACGATGAGGACCTTCTTCGGCACCCGGTATATGATGTGCGTCGTCCTTTTAGCGCACCGACCGCAGAAGCGCTCCTCGCGCCCCAACTCCTCCGGCAGCCGACTCAAACCCGGCAGCCGCCCCGGACGAAAAACGCTCGCGAAAAGGTATCTTCCCCGCGTGTTCATGGTTTGCATTGTAACCCCGCTCGGCATATACTTCGGGTGTCAGCACTCTCTCGGAGAGAGTGCCAGAAATTGGTAAAGCCGCGAAAAGTGGCAGTCTAGCATAGGAGGTTTCCTTTGTCGCACAAGGAGCTAAGGTTCAACACCGAGGCGCGGCGGGCGCTCGAGGCGGGCGTGAACAAGCTCGCCGAGGCGGTCAAGGTGACGCTCGGGCCGAAGGGCCAGTACGTCGTATTGGACAAGCAGTTCGGATCGCCGACGGTCACCAACGACGGCGTAACGATTGCGCGTGAGATCGAGCTCGAGGACATCTTCGAGAACCAGGGCGCGCAGCTCGTCAAGGAGGTCGCCACCAAGACCAACGACGTCGCGGGCGATGGGACCACTACGGCGACGGTGCTCGCGCAGACCATCGTCAGGGAGGGCCTCAAGAACGTCGCGGCCGGCGCCAACCCGGTCATCCTCAGGGGCGGCATAGACAAGGCCGTCGCGGCGGCGGTCGAGGCCATCCGCCAGCAGTCCAAGGAGATCAGCGGCAAGGACGAGATCTCGCGCGTCGGCGCCATCAGCGCACGCTCGGAGGAGATCGGCAACGTCATCGCCGAGGCTATCGACAAGGTCGGCAA
>JADDPV010000092.1 GCA_016781705.1 Rubrobacter sp. | reverse complement strand
TAGAGGCGTAGCGTAACCCGCGTCGCACGAACTTACCAGCGGGTACTTAGCTACCCCCAGCGGCGCTGGCTGTTCGGCCGCTAGCCGCCGTCCGGGTCCAGCCTGGCACCGGAGAAGCCCGGAAGGCCTTAGCGCGAGAAGCTAGGCGAACGAGACGTAGATCGCCACCACGACGATCGTCAAGACGATGACCAGCCCAAGAAGCTCTCTCAAGATTCCATACCTCCCTTGATCGGGCTCCGGCCCTGCTCCTGGAAGGCATAGAGCCGGGCGTAGAGGCCACCGGAAGCGACAAGCTCTTCGTGGGTGCCCGATTCTGCGACCCTGCCATCTTCGAGGACCAGGATCTTGTCCACGTTCCTGACCAACCTCAGCTCGTGGGCGATGACGAACGTGGCGCGGCCCTCCGTGAGCGTGGCCCAGCTCTCTTCGACCGCCGCCGCCGCCTCCGCGTCGAGGCCCGACTGGGGCTCGTCCAGGACGAGGATGGGTGTGTCCCTCAACATCGCCCGCGCTATCGAGACGCGCTGGCGCTGTCCCCCCGACAGGCTCTCGCCTCTCTCCGAGAGGAGCGTGTCGTACCCTTCGGGCAGGTCTCGTATGAACTCCTCGGCGCCGGCGAGCCGGGCGGCCTCCTCGATCTCCTCCATCGCCGCCCCGGGCTTGCCGTAGGCTATGTTCTCCGCCACTGTGGCCCGGAAGAGCATCGTCTCTTGCGGCACGAAGGTCACGGAGTCGCGCAACGACTTCAAGGTGAAGTCCTTGACGTCCTCTCCGTCCACCAGAACGCGTCCCCCTTGCGGGTCGTAGAGGCGGGCGACCAGGCTCGTGACGGTGGTCTTGCCGGCGCCGCTGACGCCGACGAGGGCGACCCGGCTCCCGGCCTCGATGTCGAAGCTCATCCCGCGCAGGACCTCGCCGGCCTCCTCGTCGTAGGCGAAGCGGACGTCCTCGAATGTCACGCGGCCCGCGAGCGTAGGCGTCGGGCGGGCGTTGGGCGAGTCCTTGACGGTCGGCTCGGCGGAGAGCAGTTCGATGATGCGCTCGCCGGAGACGAGGGATTTGCCGATCTGGTTCACTTGCCGGCTCAGGGCCCAGAGCGGCGAGAGGAAGAGCCCGAGGTAGGCGACGAAGACGGTGAGGTCGCCGACCGAGAGGGTGCCGGCGAGCACTTGGCGGGTACCGAAGTACAGGACCAGCGCGGTCCCCGCCCCGCCGACGACGCCCAAGAGGACGCTGAACTTGGCCTCTATAGCCGAGGAGTCTATGCTTGCGGTCAGGGAGTCTTGGCTCTCCCTTCGGAAGCGGCCTATCTCGTCGTCTTCGCGGGCGAAGATCTTGACCGCCCGGATGCCGGTGACGGCCTCCTGGATGACGCTTGCTATCGCCCCCTCCTTGGCGCGCACGACGCGCATCCTCTCTATGAGGGCCTGCCGGTAGCGCCTGACGGCCAGGAAGAGGAACGGGACGGTGAGGAGCGCGAGCGCGGTGAGGGATGGGCTCATCCAGAGCATGACGACGAGCATGCCGATGAGGATCAGGAACGAGGAACCGACCTCGACGACGGAGTCCACCAGGAGGCTCCGAACCTCCTTGACGTCGCTGGTAACACGTGTGATCGTGTCGCCGGTCCGCCGCGCTCCGTGGTAGTCGAGGCCGAGAGTGTGTACCTTGCGGTACAGGGCGTCGCGCATGTCGAAGACGGTCTCCTGGCCGAGCTTCTGGAGGAGGTAGCGCCGGACGGCGGCCACGGCCCGGCTGGACGTGGAGATGAAGACGAAGAGGACGGCGATACCGATGAGCAGAGCCTGCTGGCTTACACCGATGGGCAACTCCCTGCCCCCGAGCACGTAGTCGAGGATGAGGGCCAGCGGCCACGGCTGGGCGAGGCTCGTCCCGGTCTCCAGGAGCAAGAGGACCAGCGCGAGCAAGAGACCCCCCTTGCGTGGCGCCAGGAACGGGACGAAGTGGGAGAGCGCCGCCTTCAGGCGCTGGAGGCCGGCGGTCGCCCGGATGGTCGTTCTGGAGAATGGGTTGTCGAAAACCAGACGTCTAAAAGTGCTCCCAAAGACCATATTTCTAGGATACCGCACGACCGAAGGGTAGAATGTGCGAGCGATACCCTGCGGTAGCCGCGATGCGCCCAACGGAGGAATGGAGGAGAGGCTGGTGACCCGGAAAGTTCTTGGGGCGGTCGATGATTTGCTGTTCAGAAGCAAGATCTCCGCGACCGCCGACGCTTTGGGCATCGAGGCCCTCTTCCCGCGCTCCACGAAGAAGCTCCTCGAAGCGGCCACCGAAAGGGCCCCGGACCTCCTCGTCCTCGACCTCAACTCCGCGCGTTACGATCCCCTGAGGCTTTTGGAGAGGCTCAAGGCTTCTCCCGACACGAGGAGTATCCCCGTGGTCGGCTTCCTCTCCCACGTCCAGAAGGACCTCGCCGTCGCGGCTCGGGAGGCCGGGTGCGACCGCGTGCTGGCCCGGAGCGCCTTCACGAAGAACCTCCCGGAGATCCTGGCGGGAGCCGTCGGGGAGGAGGTGCGCAACGGGCACTAAAGAGGCCGCGGGGCCCCTCTCGTGGGAGTGCTTCCGCTCGGAGAGGCTCGTCGAGACGCCGTACTTCGTGCTGCGCTCGGATGGGCTGCGCCTCCCCGACGGCGCCGTCAAGGACCCCTACTACGTCCTCGAGCGCCCGGACGCCGCGATCATCTTCCCGCTCACCGACGACGGGGACGTGGTTCTCGTGCGCCAGTACCGGCACGCTATAGAACGGGTGGAGCTGGGGCTACCGGCCGGGCTCGTCGAAGAGGGCGAGGAGCCGGAAGAGGCCGCCCGTCGGGAGCTTTTGGAGGAGACCGGTTACGCGGGCGGGGATTGGGAGTCTTTGGGCTCGGTAGCCTCCTCCCCGAGCCTCAAGGATAACTGGGCGTACCTGTTTCTTGCGAGGGGCGTCGCGCGCGAGGCGGCGCCCGCGCCCGACGAGTACGAGCGGGTCGAGGTGGTGCGAGTGGCGGTTGGGGATTTGAGGTCCAGGATCCGGGCGGGCGAGGTGGTCAGCTCCAGCGGCGTCGCCGCCATCCTCCTCGCGCTCGACAGGCTGGAGTCGGAAGCAGGGAAATAGAAAGAGTAAGGCCCGTGCGCCTTCGACGGACGAACCAGGATCATGCGGGAGCAAGAGGAGACGGCAAGGCTGCCCGCCTTGTCGAGCGCCGCGCCCAACTTTTCCTCCTGGAAGGCTTCGCGGCGGTGCATGGTCTGCGAGGACGAGGTCCCCAACGAGCACTTCATGTTGGGCATCTCCTCGCCCCGCTGACCGTGGCTGTTTACCGCGAGTGCTCCTCTTGGCGGGACACCTGAGACGACTTGGCGGACGAGTACTTTGTTGACTAGGTGGACCGCTGGCAGGTCCTCTGGCGCAGGGAGTTCGGTGAGAGGCACCTGCCGAGCTCCTAAGGACGACGCCCCGGTAGCGTCGCGGGGAGCCGCGCGGTTCGCCGGTCCGCTTCCGAAGGGTGGTAGAGTTTGCGTGCGGGGGTGGGGCTTTGCTCTCTGAGCGGGGCGTGAGTCGGGCTTCGAAAGGAGGCAGACGTGGGCTACTCATCGCGACGGTCGGGGTCCGTGCTGTCCGCGCTCTCGGAGAACTGGTGGGCGCTGGCGCTGCGCGGGCTCTTCGCCGTGCTGTTCGGGCTCGTCGCGCTGATTTTGCCAGGGATCACCCTCTCGGTGCTGGTCCTCGTCTTCGGGGCTTACGCGCTCGTGGACGGTATCTTCGCCGCCGTGGCCGGGCTCCGGGGGATAGGGGGACGCAGGTAGGTGCTGATCCTGGAGGGCGCGTTGGGGATTCTAGCGGGCGTCTTGACGTTTGTCTGGCCCGACATCACCGCGCTGGTGTTGCTGTACGTCGTGGCGTTCTGGGCGGTCTTCACGGGCGTTGCGGAGATCGCGGCGGCCGTCGCGCTCAGGCGCGAGATCGAGGGGGAGTGGGCCTTGATCCTCGGCGGCGTCCTCTCCGTCGTCTTCGGGATCGTCCTGGCGGTCCTTCCGGGCGTGGGGTTGCTCTCATTGGTCTGGCTCGTGGGCATCTACGCGCTCGTGTTCGGGATTGCCCTGATCACGCTGGCCTTCAGGGTCCGGGGCCTGCGCGGGCGCGAGAGCGGCAGGGTGGCCTGAGGGGCGCCGGACGGGCACTCCTACGCGAGGATTGAGGAGCTCGAGGGTGGCCGCCGCAGGAAGAGACGCCGCGCGAGAGGGGGGCGAACGCTTCGAGCAGGCGCTGAGACGCGCGAGCGACGCTCCGCGGCGGATGGGCAACGAGATCACGCTCCTCAAGAACGGCCCTGCCACCTACGGGGACTGGCTCGGGAACATCGCGGGAGCCGAGCGTTGGGTACACCTGGAGAACTACATATTCCAGAATGACGGCACGGGACGCCGGGTCGCCGCGGCCCTCGCCGAGAAGGCGCGGGAGGGCGTCTCGGTGCGGGTGCTCTACGACTGGTTCGGCTGCTCGGACGTGCCGCGCTCGTTCTGGATGGAGCTTCGCCGGGCGGGGGCGGAGGTGCGGGCAGTCAACCCGCCGAGTTT
The DNA here is from genome assembly GCA_016781705.1 of Rubrobacter sp. GTDB lineage: Bacteria > Actinomycetota > Rubrobacteria > Rubrobacterales > Rubrobacteraceae > Rubrobacter_F. The sequence goes on along the minus strand of JADDPV010000092.1, from coordinate 7,778 downwards.
GCGCGAGGGGGTCAGACGCTTCGCGCGGCGCGACCACCGCAAGCTCGTGGGTGTGGATGGCCTCTACGCCTCTGTCGGCGGGATCTGCATAGCCGACGGCTGGCTGGAGCGTTCCTCGGAGACGGGGCTCCCCTACCGCGACACCGCCGTGGCCTTCCGCGGACCGGCCGTCGCGGACGCCGAGCACGCCTTCGCCGGGGTGTGGGACCTCTCCGGGCCCGAGCCGCTGCCCGAAGACGAGCGCCCGGAGGCGGAGGACATCACGCCCGCTGGGGAGACCGCGGCGCGGGTGGTGATTCAGGAGCCGGGACGGGCGCGCGTGTTGCGCGCCCTGGAGATATTGCTCGCCTCGGTGCAGGACAGGATGTGGATCACCGACGCCTACTTCCTCTCCGCCCCCACCCTCACCCAGGCGCTCATGAGCGCAGCGCGCGACGGCGTGGACGTGAGGATACTGCTCCCCGCTACCAACGACCTGCCCTGGATCGGCGCCCTCTCGCGCACGGGCTACCGCGCGCTCCTCGAAGCGGGGGTCCGCATCTTCGAGTACGGCGGGCCCATGATGCACGCGAAAACCCACGTCGCCGACGGGAGGTACTCGCGCGTCGGCTCGACGAACCTGAACTTCTCCGGGCTCTTGGCGAACTGGGAGATCGACCTGCTGGCCGAGGACCCATATTTCGGCGCGGAGATGGACGGGATGTTCGAGGAGGATCTGCAGAACGCGAGAGAGATCCGGCTCAAGGCCGCCCCCCGCCTCGTGCTCCGTCCCGGCGCCCGCCGCCCGAGGGCGATCCCGGACCGCCGCATGAATGAGGCCGAGCGGCGCGACCAGCGCCGGACGCAGCGCGGTAGCCTCCCCGGCGGCCTCCGGGGCAGTTCGGGCGCGGCGACGGCGACGGCCTCCAGGTTGGGCGGCGAAGCCCTGCGCGGCATCTCCGACGGCGGCGATCCCTCCCTCGACTCCTACGAGCGCAAGCTCGGCGGTGCCCTCTCGGCCGGCGTGCTCGGCCTCTCGCTGCTAGCCGCCCGGCGCCCGCGCCTCGTCGCCTGGCCGCTGGCCGCCATCGGCAGCCTCGCCGGAACTTTGGGCCTTTTGCAAGCCGTCCAGAACGAGCGGTACGAGCGACGCTCGAGACGGGCGCGAGACGACGCCCAAAATGACGCGCCGGACGACACCGAAAAGCCTCCCGGGCCCACCGGTGGTATATAGTCGCGCCTTTCATCTGTCCGCTCGAGCGAGGAGGCCGGGGTGTTCCGGGAAGACGACAGGGCGAGCGTGGAGAGGATCGGGGCGGCGGAGGACCCCGGGAGCATGGCCGCCGACGTGCGGGCCGGGCTGCTCGGCGTACCCAAAGACCTCTCCCCCTGGCCCAAGTACCTCTACGACGAGCGGGGCTCGGAGCTCTTCGAGAAGATAACGACCCTGCCCGAGTATTACCAGACCCGCGCGGAGGCCGCGATCCTCGAGGAGCACGCGCGGGGCATCTTTGCGCGCGCCGGCTGCCGGGAACTCGTGGAGCTGGGCTCGGGTGCCGCGAGCGCGAAGACCCGCGCCCTGCTCGACGCGATGTCGGCACAGACCCTATCGAACGTCCGTGGTGGCTCCGCTGACGATGAGTCCACGGCCATCCACTACGTGCCGCTCGACGTGAGCGAGAGCGCGCTCGTAGGCAGCGCGAGGGTGCTGCTCGACGAGTACCCGCAGCTCTGTGTCTCCGGCTTCGTTGGGGACTTCGAGGGCTGCCTGAAGTCCCTGCTGGCGCGCCCGCCCTGGCCCGGCGGCAGGCTCGTCGCTCTCCTCGGAGGCACCATCGGCAACTTCACGCCGGAGAAGCGGCGCGCTTTCCTGAGCCGGCTCCGGGCCGGGCTGGGCGACGGGGACCACGTCCTGATCGGGGTGGACCTCGTCAAGGACGCGTGTCTCTTCGAGGCCGCCTACGACGACGAAGCGGGCGTCACGGCCGAGTTCAACAAGAACCTCCTCTCCGTCCTCGACCGCGAGTTGGAGGCGGACTTCGACCCCAGTTTGTTCGAGCACCGGGCCTTCTACGACGCGGAGAATGCGCGCGTGGAGATGTGGCTCCACTCGAAGGTCGAGCAGGAGGTGCCGGTCGGGGCGCTGGACCTCACGGTTCGCTTCGGGGCGGGCGAAGGGATGCGCACGGAGATCAGCGCGAAGTTTACCCGCGAGTCCGCCGGTGAGATGTTCGCGGAGGTGGGCCTGGACCTCGTCGAGCTCTACACCGATCCCGACGACCTTTTCGGGCTCGCCCTGGGCCGGCCCGAAGAGGTATAGTGCCCCGAACAGCAAGCGACCGCGAAGCGACGGTGAGAGCATGAGTGCGGACCTGCGCTCAATACAGAAGCCCCTCAAGCAGAAGTACCGCGACGAGCCTGGCTCCTCACGCATAACGCTGCGGGCGAGCGGGAGCGAGACGGAGACGCCGCTCTCGTGCTCGGTGGACATCGGGCGCGCGGTATACGAGGCCGAGGCGCACGCGGGCGTCGGCGGGATGGGGACGGCGGCCTGCTCCGGCGACCTCCTGCTCGGGGCGCTGGCGGCGTGCGCCCAGATCACCTGCCAGATGGTCGCCTCCGCGATGGGCGTCCCCACAAAGAAGATCGAAGCTCGCGCCGAAGGCGACCTCGACCTCGCCGGAACTCTAGGTATCTCCAAAGACGCCCAGGTAGGCTTCGAGGAGATTCGACTCATCCTCGAGATAGACGCCCCCGAGGCCACCCCAGAACAACTCGACGCACTGCGCGAGAAGACCGAGCAGTACTGCGTCGTCGCACACACCCTCACCCGACCACCGAACCTCGCAACCGAGTGGGTCCGAAGCGGGGCGGACGGCTAGGTTCTCATGGATCGCTCCGAGGAGGTCGAAGTCGCTTCGAGAGGACCATCCGGGCATGCGGAAAAGCCGGAAACGGGCGCCTCGACTGGTTCGGCTACGGCCGTTTCTGACTCGCCAGATACAAACCCCTAGTCTTACAGTGCAGCTTGTGTATCGGTCATTCTGCTGTCTGTTCACCTGGCCGATACGGGAGTGCCTCTACTAATCTGTGTTGCCACAGACCTGCTTCGCGCCGTTCCGGGTAGCGGCCGTAGAGCGGCGTCCGCCACGGGCCGGATTCCTCTTCTTCTGGCAAGGGGCTCTGCACGAGCCACCAGTTCCGAAGACCCATAGCAGCACCCTGGAGAAAGCACCTGCCGATGGTAGGGGAACGGTAGCTGTTCCTCATGACGAGGAGCTACTACACTCGGCAAAGGCTCTGGCGTCGAGGACTAGCAAGAAGGAGAACGAGATCTTCGAGGATCGATAGCGGCTTGGGAGGCCGAGGGGCTGAGGATCGTAGGCTATGGGTTGGGGAACGGGGAGATCGCGCAACCTACGGAGTTTAGCGAGGGCGCTGCCGAGAACCACGCGCACCGTATCTACGAGAAGCCCGAGGTGCGTAACCGCTTCTAGGCCATCTCTCGGGCCTTCGAACTTGGATTGAGCCGGTAGTAACATACTCCGCATCTCCCCATCCTCCCGATAAGTTACAATCCATAGCTTGATGAGACCTGTGGGACTCGGGTGTCGTCGCCCGTAGATATTTTGTGGCAGAGACCGGGAGATGCGAAGTGGAACAGTTCAGCGTCGGAGTGGTGGGGGCCGGTTACGTGGGCCTGGTGACGGGGGCGTGCCTGGCGCACGTCGGGCACCGGGTGGTCTGCGTGGACAGGGACGAGGGGCGCGTCGCGGGGCTGAACGAGGGGCGCGTCCCGTTCTTCGAGCCGGGCCTGGAGGAGCTCATCGCGCGCGCGAGAAGGCGCCTTAGCTTCACCACGGAGCTGCCGGAGGTAGTGCGCGAGGTGGACGTGGTGTTCGTCGCCGTGAACACGCCGCCGGGGGAGGACGGCTCCGCGGACCTCTCCAGCGTGGCCTCGGTGGCCCGGGCGGTCGGGCGAGCGCTCGCCGAGGCGCCGGGGGAGCGCGAGAGGCCGCTCGTGGTGGTCAACAAGAGCACGGTGCCGACGGGGTCGGGAGACTACGTCTCCATGCTCGTCCGCGAGGGCGCCGAGGAGGCCGGGGACGGGAAGGTGGACTACCGGGTCGTCTCCAACCCGGAGTTTCTCAGAGAAGGCAGCGCGGTCTATGACTCGTTGTTCCCCGACAGGATCGTGCTCGGGGCGGACCGGCGCGACGCCCTGGACACGATGCGGGCGCTGTACGAGCCGATCATCGAGCAGAATTTCCCGGCGCAACTCGACCCGAGGCCGCGCGACGCGGTACCGTTCGTGACGACGGATACGGCGAGCGCCGAGATGATCAAGTACGCAGCGAACGCTTTCCTGGCGACCAAGATCAGCTTCATCAACGAGATCGCCGGCATCTGCGAGCTGGTCGGCGCGGACGTGACGAACGTCGCCACCGGCATCGGCCTCGACGGCCGCATCGGCTCGCGTTTCCTCAGCGCCGGGATCGGATGGGGAGGCTCGTGCTTCCCCAAGGACGTGGCGGCCCTCCGAGCGATCGCCCGCGAGTACGGCCACGAGCCGACGCTCCTCGACGCCACGGTGACAGTCAACGCCCGCCAGCGCCGGCAGGTCATAGCCAAGCTGCAGCGCGACCTGCGCACCCTGAAGGGCAAGCGCATCGCACTCCTCGGCCTCGCGTTCAAGCCGAACACCGATGACCTGCGCGAGGCCCCGAGCCTGGAGATAGCCCGCCTGCTCCACTCTCTGGGCTCGAGGGTGGTCGGCTACGACCCGGTGGCGGCGAAGCGCGCGGTCGGGCTCTTGCCGGAGTTGAAGGTCGTGTTCGACCCTTACGAGGCGCTGGAAGGGGCGCACGCGGCGGTGGTGGTGACGGAGTGGGAGGAGGTTCGGGTACTCGACCTCGAAAGAGCCGCCTCGATCATGGAGTCCCCGAAGCTCCTGGTGGACGGCCGCAACGCCTATCATCCCGAAGACGCCGCCACCGCCGGTCTCCTCTACAGGGGCTTCGGCCGTGGCTAGGCAAAAACGGGCGCTCGTCACGGGCGGGGTGGGGTTCATCGGCAGCCACCTCTGCGAGCGGCTCCTGAACGAGGGCTACCGCGTCGTGTGCATGGACAACCTGCGCACCGGGGACCTCCGGAACGTCGCGCACCTGCGCGACTGCGCGGGCTTCGAGTACGTTGAGCACGACGTGACGACGTACATAGACGTGCCCGGAGGGCTGGACGAGATCTACCACTTCGCCTCGCCCGCCAGCCCGGCGGACTTCGAGCGCATCCCGATCCCGATCCTCAAGGTGGGCGCTCTGGGCACCTACAATACGCTCGGGCTCGCGAAGGCCAAAGGCGCGCGGTTCATGCTCGCCTCGACGAGCGAGGTCTATGGCGACCCGCTCGTCCACCCGCAGCCCGAGGGGTACTGGGGGAACGTCAACCCTATCGGCGTGCGCGGCGTCTACGACGAGGCCAAGCGCTACGCCGAGGCCATAACTATGGCATACCACAGGCATCACGGCGTGGACACGAGGATAGCACGCATCTTCAACACGTATGGCCCGAGGATGAGGCCGGACGACGGGCGCATGATCCCCAACTTCATCTCCCAGGCCCTCGCCGGCGAGCCCCTGACCGTCTACGGCGACGGTTCGCAGACCAGGAGCGTGCAGTACGTGGATGACCTCGTGGAGGGCGTCTTCCGCCTCATGCGTAGCGAGGAGCGGCGTCCCGTGAACGTCGGCAACCCGGTCGAGTACACGGTAAGCGAGGTGGCCGGCGTGATCCTAGACCTCTCCGGTAGCGCGAGTGAGCTGATCTACGAACCCCTCCCCGAAGACGACCCCAAGCAACGCTGTCCCGACATAACCCGCGCCCGCGAGTCTCTGGGCTGGGAACCTCGAATCTCCGCCAGGGAGGGCTTGAAGCTGACCCTGGAATGGTTCACCCGCAGGACGGAGGAGGTGGCCGCGGAGCGATGAGGGTTCTGGTCACCGGCGGCGCTGGCTTTATAGGCTCCCACATAGCCGAGCACCTGTTGGAGCGCGGCCACGAGGTCGCGGTCGTAGACGACCTCTCGAGCGGCAAGCGGGAAAACATCCCCGAGGGCGCCCGTTTCTACGAGGCGGACGTCCGCACCGGGTGCGCGGAGGTCTTCGGGGGGTTCCGTCCCGAAGCCTTGTGCCACCAGGCGGCGCAGATGGACGTGCGCCGCTCCGTGCGCGAGCCAGACTTCGACGCCGACGTGAACGTGCTCGGGACGGTCCGCCTCCTTCAGAACTGCGTCGAGCACGGCGTGAGCCGCGTCGTCTTCGCCTCGACGGGTGGGGCGGTGTACGGCGAGCAGCGCGAGTTCCCGGCCCCCGAGGACCACCCGCAGTACCCCGTCTCCCCCTACGGCGTCTCCAAGCTCGCCGGGGAGCGTTACCTGCACTACTACCGCGTCCAGTACGGGCTCGTCTACCACGCGCTCCGCTACGCCAATGTCTACGGCCCCCGCCAGGACCCGCACGGCGAGGCGGGCGTCGTCGCCATCTTCTGCGGCAACCTGGCGGCGGGCCGCCCCTCGACCATCTTCGGGAGCGGGGAGCAGACCCGCGATTACGTCCACGTCGGGGACGTGGCCCGCGCCAACGTCCTCGCCCTCGAAGGCGACGCGCCGGTGGGCGCCTACAACGTGGGCACCGGCGTCGAGACGAGCGTCAACGAGCTCTACGGGCTGCTGCGCGAGGCCGCCGGCAGCGGCCTCGCGCCGGAGCATGGGCCGGCCAAGCCCGGCGAGCAGTCGCGCAGCTCCGTGGACCCTGGCAAAGCGCTCGACGCTCTGAACTGGCGGCCGGAGGTCGGGCTCGCCGCGGGGCTGGAAGAGACGCTGCGCTACTTCAGCGTTCAGCAGCCGGCAAAAACCTCTCGGCCCCGGACTTGAATGGCGCGAAAGGATTGGCAACTTCGAGCTCCATTAATTTCGGTGCTCGAAAAGGCTTCGCTCGTGCGCGGCTGTCGCAAGAATCGGCAGGTTGATCGCTGAAAGCTGACCGCTAAAAAGAGAAGCTGTAGCGTTGCTCTCTCCAGGGGTCGCCGTAGGCGTGGTAGCCATTGTTCTCCCAGAAGCCCTGCTCGTCTTGGGCGAGGAGCTCGATGCCCCGAACCCACTTCGCGCTCTTCCAGGCGTACAGGCGTGGGATCACGAGCCGCATCGGGTATCCGTGCCCCGGCGCGAGCGGCTCCCCGTTGTGGTGCGTCGCGAAGAGTGCATCCTCCTCGTAAAGCTCCTGCAACGGCGCGTTCGTCGTGTACCCGCCGTCGCAATGGACAGAGAAGAACTTTGCCTCTGGTTTCGGCTCCGCCATCTCGAGCAGGCGCCTGGCCGGTACGCCCGTCCACACGTTGTCCAGCTTGCTCCACGAGGTAACGCAGTGCATGTCCGCCTTCACCTCGACCGTCGGGAGCCCGTTCCACTCTTCCCAGGTGAACGTCAAGGGGTTCTCCACGAGTCCACAGATGGTGAAGTTCCACGTCCGCAGGTCCACCGACGGCGTTGGGCCGTAGGTCAGGATCGGCCAGCGGTCCCCGACGAGGTACTGCCCCGGCGGCACCCGCTCCTTGCCGCGCGCCGTGTCTATCTCGATGCGTTCCACTTTGCGCCTCCTGCCGATCTCTCGCACCGAGTCTAGCATCTCGCTCAAGCTGCAGGGCCGATGCGTAGCGCGAAGCTATTAGAGAAGAGCTACACGTACAACTTCGGCCATGGTCGCAGAGGTGCCCAGTTATTGCGTAGGAGTAACGACTCTAAT
>JADDPV010000159.1 GCA_016781705.1 Rubrobacter sp. | reverse complement strand
GGCGTGGTGGTGCCCTTCTTCACCAGCTTGACGGTCGTCTTGTTGATCGTGGCCTTGTTCATCGCCTCGGAGAAGGCCGCCGTGACGTTGGTCGCGGGGGCGACGCCCGTGGCGAGGTGGCGTGGTATCACGCTCCCGACCTTGGGGGCCGTCTTGTCGAGCTTGATGGTCAGGGACTTCGGCTGTTCCACGTTGCCCGCGTTATCGGTGGCGCGGTAGGAGATGGTGGTCTGACCCTCCTTGGAGACGGTGAACGGGGCCGAGTAGGGCTGATATTCGCCGCTGTTCGTCTTGTAGACGATCTCCTTCACGCCCGAGCCGCCCTCTTCGTCGGTGGCGTCGAGGGTGACGGTTACGTTCTGGTTGTGCCAGCCGGCCGCGTTGGGTTGGCGCGAGAGCGTGACACGGGTGATCGGGGCGACGGTGTCGGAGGGCGGGTTGTTCGCTTCCTTGACTGTCAATAGCAAGGTCGTCTTGGCGGTCGCGTTGTCGGCGCCGCTGCCGTCGTCGACGGTGAGGGTGACCTCCGCCGTGCCGAATTTACCGGGCGCCGGGGTAAGCGTGATTGTGCGATTCTTGCCCTCGCCGCCGAGGGCGATGCCCCCTTCGGGGAGTAACTCGGGGTTGGCGGAGGTGGCCGTTACCGTCAGGACCCCGGCGGCCGTCTCCACGTCCCCGATCTCGAACGGGACGGGCCCGGTGCTCGTGTCCTCGTTTATCTGCTGGTCGGCGATCCCCGAGATCGTCGGGGCATCGTTGACCGCGCCCACGGCGATCGCGAAGGTCTGGGGCTCGCTCGTGTCGACGCCGCCGTTCCCGGTTCCGCCGGCGTCCCTGGCTACCAGCGTCACGTTCGCCGTGCCGCTGGCGTTCTCCGCCGGCTCGTAGGTGAGCGTGCCGTCGGGGGAGACCGCGGGCGCGCCGGCGGCGGCGAAGAGGGCGGGGTTGGAGTTGGCCGTGACCTTGAAGCCCACGGCCCCGTCCTCGAACGGCCCCGCCGAGATCCCGGTGGCCCACCCGGAGACTGTCTGCGGCCTCGGGTCGGGGTCCTCGTCTACCTTCTGGTCGGCACCCTTGGTGAAGCTGGGGGCGTCGTTGACACCGGTGAACTCGACGTTGACCGCCGCGGTGTCCGTGCCGCCGTCGCCGTCGGAGATCGTGTAGGTGAAGGAGTCGGTGCCGGAGAAGTCGGCATTGTTGGGCGTGTAGGCGCAAGACCCCGCAGGATCGCAACTCGCCGCGCCGTGCTCGCCGTCGGTGTCGCTCGTGACGGCGAGGCCGTCGGCGCCGGGGTCGGCGTCGTTGGCGAGGACGTCGAGCGTGATCGTTCCGCCCTCGGCGACGACCGGTGGCCGATCGTCCACTGCGTCCGGGGCGACGTTGGCGACCGCGACCCCGAAGGTCGCCCGGCCGGAAGGTGCGTCCGCGCCCACTTCGGCGACGGTTACGGTGACCGCATAAGGCTCGGCGCGATCGTCGGCGTACTTGTGAGACCGCCCGCCGAGGGGGCCAGGAGTATCGACGGTGAATGTGGCGCCCTCGGAGCCGTCGCCCCAGTCCACGCTTACGCTCCAGGGGCCGTCGTCGCCGGGGTCGGCGAACGAGCCGAGGTCGAAGCTCTTGTTCTCGCCCTCGTCGGCGCCGGCGTTGGCGGCGTCGGCTACGGTCGGGACGAGGTTCTCTACCGCGACGGTCTTCGCGTACTCCTCGCTCTCGCCGCCGTCCTCGTCCCGGACCTGGCCCTTGACGACGACTTCGCCGTCGTCGGCGGTCGGGCAGGAGTGGGTGCTGCCCGGGCCGTAGGCCGTCCAGTCGGACCCGCCGCACTTGAAGCGGTACGAAAGGGTGTCGTTGCCGCCGGCCGGGTCGTTGGGGTCGGTCAGCGAGGTGTTTATGTCCTGCCCCTCGTTCACGGAGCCGGGGGCGTTGAAGGTCGCCGTCGGGGCCGCGTTGTCGACCCGCGTTACGACCTTCACCGGCTCGGTGTCCGTGTCGGTCGCGTCGTCGTCCTTCACCCTTACCGCCACGTCGGAGACCGTCGGGCTGCTCGACGGGCCGCCGTCCGTGAAGACGCACCGGAAGCCGTAGCCGGGGGCCTCGGTGTCCAGAGAATCCGGGACCACCGTGCCGTTGGCTCCGCAGGTCGGAAACTCGGGCGCGAGGACCGCGAAGCCATCGTCGCCGGGGTCGGTCACCGTGAAGGCGTAGGCCCTCTCGGCGGTGGCGCTCTCGTCCACGACGCTCGGGCCATCGAGCGTGACCGTCGGCTTGACGTTGGAGACCGCGACCGCGGTATCGTCGGAACCGAGGTTGTCCGACGGGTCGCCGTCGTTGGCGCTCACGGAGACCGTCGGGCTCGCCGGGCCGTCCGTGAAGGTGCAGTCGAAGCCGCCCGGGGTTGCCGGATCGGTCTCCGGAGCTTTGACGGCGTTTGTGCCGCACCTCTCCTCGATGGTGGGATTCGGGTCGTCGCCCGGGTCAGTCACCGTAAAGGTGTAGGTCTTCGTTTCGCCCTCGGTCGCCGCAACGGCGCCGATCAGCTCGACCGTCGGGGCGACGTTTGTGATGGCGATCTCGCGGGTGTCGGGGACGCCGGCTGCCCCATCGGAGTCGGTCGCGGAGGCGCTTACGGCGGAGGTGTTTGGGCCGTCGCGGAAGACGCACCGGAAGCTGCCCGAGTTGTCCGTGTTCGCGTCGGAGCCCTCGACCTTTTGGCCGTTGGCGCCGCAACTGGTGTCGACGGAGCCTATGGTGTCGTCGCCGGGGTCGGAGATGGCGTACTCGTAGGTGTGCGCGGTCTGCCCGCTCTCGTTCACGCTCGCATCGTTGGTCTGCGACAGGGTGACGGCTGGCGCGACGTTGGCGACGTTGACCGCGAAGGTCGCGGAGCCGGAGAGCACAGGGGCGCCTGCGGGCTGGGAGACCGTGACCGTTACGTTGTAGGCCCCGTCGTCGTCGTACGCGTGGGGCTTCTGCCCGAGGGGGCCGGACGAGGTGGCCTCGAAGGTCGTGTCGGGCGATCCGTCACCCCAATCCACGCTGACGGCCCAGGGACCGGTGTCGTTGGAGTCGGCGAAGGAGCCGAGCTCGAAGCCCTTGTCCTCGCCCTCGTTGGAGGTCTGTCCGGCGGGGGCGGTCACGGCCGGCGGTATGGTATCCACGTATTCGAGGGTGACGTCCGTGGCGTTGTAGCGAACCTGGTACTCCATGCCCGGTTCGATGTTCGCGCCCCGTACGGTATCGAAACGGCCGCCAAGGCAGTCGGCTGCTCCGCACTCGAGGATCTGGAAGCTCTCGCCCTCGGTCGGGGTGAAGCCGCTAGGGGTGACGATGTCGAGGGTGCCCGCCAGAGAGGCCGTGGTCCCGACGCCGAGTTGATCGTGCCCGGTACCCAGGGACGTGCCGCCGATCTCGACTTCGAGTTTCCCACCCGGGCCCTGCGTGTAGCTCCCGGCGTCCCTCAGGATCCCGGTCGAGAGCCCGGGGGCCACGGTACCGCCGCTCGCGTTCACGACGGGCCCGACGGTGCCCACGCCCTCCATCGTGCCGCCCTGTACCTTGACCTGGGCTCCGGAGGCCGTGAGCCTGCTCGTGGTCTCCCGGAGCGCCGTGGAGCCGGTCGCCTGCACGTAATCGCCGGTGGTAGTGAGCACGCTGTCCGCGCCTACGGAGACCTCGCCGTCGTTGGTCAGGGCGCCGACGGTCGTGAGGTCGCGGTCCGCCCCGATCGTCAGGCTGCCGTCGTTGTCGGTGAGGTTGTCTATGGCGTCGGCGTTGTTCTGGTCCAGGATCGCCGACCCGAGCCCTTCGAGCACGACCGTCGCCGCGTTGACGTCTAGGTCGGCACCGGCGAACTTGAAGGCGGAGTTGCTCTTGACCACGTAGGTCCCTCCGCTGAGCCTTCCGATGCCCCCCGTGGAGGAGAAGTTGCCGAGTCCACCGGTCAAGTTGAGCGTGCCGGAAGACACCTCCATCGTCCCGCCGTTGTTCACCGCAGCGCCGATGTCGGTGCTGGACGTTCCGGCGGACTTCTTGAGGGTGCCGGTATTCTCGAAGCGCGTCCTGGTCCCGCCGAAGTTGTAGAAGACGTCAGCGTCCGTCTTGAAGTCGAACATGCCCGAGTTCTCGATCACGGCTCCTGTGCCGCTGCTTATGCTGGCGGTGCTGGTGAAGGTGGCGTCACCCGCGTTCTGCAGGGTCCGGTTGGCGTGGAGCGACTTGCCACTGTTGCCGGAGATCTGAAGCGTCGCCGTCGGGTTCATGTCGCTCGCCCCCGAGATCACGGTCTTCCCGGTGCCGATCATCTCGCCCCCGCTCCAGGTGGCCGTGCCCCCAGCCGGGACGGTCACCGTACCACCGCCCTGCAACGTGCCGCCCGAGAAGTCGAGCGTCCGGGTCGCGGCCGGCGCGTCGAAGGTGACCACGCCGCCGGAGACGGCGGTGGTACCGGCGACGTCGTAGGAGCCAACCGCCACCCGCGACGCACCGCTGGGGAAGGCCACCGTACCCGACCCGATCACGCTCGAGCCCGCGCCGGAGAGGCGATGAGTACCGCTGAACTGGATGACGGCCCCGGTGGCCACGTCGAAGTCCCCCGTGGAGTTGTCTGAGTTGTCCGCGTCGTTGGTGCCGCCGGAGAGGTTGAGCGTACCGGAGGTGACCTCCACCGAACCGTCGTTGTCCACGCTGGCGTGCATGTCCGTGCTGGCCGTGCCGCCTGTCTTCTTCAGTACCCCGGTGTTCTCGAATCGAGTCTTCGTTCCCCCGAAGTTGTAGAAGACGTCCGCGTCGGTCCTCACGTCGAAGACGCCGGAGTTTTCTATGACCGCACCGGTGCCGCTGCTCATGCTCGCGGTGGTGGTGAAGGCCACGTTCCCCCGGTTCTCAAGGACGCGCCCGCCGTGGAGCGACTTGCCACCGTTGCCAGAGACCTGGAGCGTGACCGCAGGCTCGGTTTCAGAGGCACCGGAGATCACGGTCCTACCCGAGCCCGTCATCTCGCCCCCAGTCCAGGCGGCGGAGCCTCCGGCCGGGATGGTGAGGTTGCCCACGCCTCCCAGCCCGCCTGCGCTCAGGTTGAGCGTTTTGGCGGTCGCCGAAGAGTTGAGGTTGGCGCCGCCGCTGGTAACGCTGAGCGTACCGGTGGTTAACGACGTACCGAACGTCGCCGTAGCCCCCCCGCTGATCGAGGTCGTCCCGCTCACCGAGTAGCCGTCTACACTGACGTTCGTGGTGCCGCCGGAGAAGTCGACGTTGCCCGCCCCCGTCACGCTGGAGCCCGAGCCGGAGAGGCGGTGGGTGCCTCCGAGACGCAGGGTCGTGCCCGAAGCCGCGACGAAGTCCCCGGTAGAGGTGTCGGAGGAGGTATCGTCGGTACCGCCGGAGAGATCGAGGGTGCCGGAAGTGACCTCCACCAACCCGTCGTTGTCCACCGAAGCCCCGATGATGGTCGTAGCCGTCCCGGCGGTCTTCTTCAGCGTGCCGGTGTTCTCGAAGCGGGTCTTGACTCCTCCAAAGTTGTAGAGCATGTGCGCGTCGGTCCTCACGTCGAAGACGCCGGAGTTCCCGATCACCGCCCCGGTTCCGCTGCTGATGCTGGTCGTGCTGGTGAAGGTGGCGACGCCGGCGTTCTCAAGCACGCGCCCGCCGTGGAGCGACTTGCCGGAAGAGCCCGAGATGGCGAGCGTCGCCGACCCCGCGGCGACGCTCGCCCCCGAGATGACGGTCCTACCCGAGCCCGCCATCTCGCCGGCGGACCACACGGCCGTGCCTCCGGCCGGCAGGGTCACGGTGCCGCTCCCGCCCAGCGTGCCACCCGAGAGGTTCAGCGTCGTGGTGGTCGTCTGCGAGTTGAAGTTGGCGGCGCCGCCCGAAACGTTGAGCGTCCGTGCGTTCGCCGGGGTGTTGAAGTTGGTGATGGCGCCGGAGACGGATGTTGCGCCCGTCACGTCGTAGGTTTCGACCCCGACGCTCGTGGTGCCGAAGGGGAATGAAACGGCGCCCGCTCCGGTTATGCTCGACCCCACCCCCGAGAGGCGGTGGTTACCGCCGAAGCCCAACGCCACACCGGAGGCGACTTTAAGGTCCCCGATGGACACCTCCAAAGCGCTTGCGTCGTCGGTGCCGCCGGAGAGGTCGAGGGTGCCCGTAGACGCCTCCACCAACCCGTCGTTGTCCACCGAGGCGGAGATGGTGGTGGTCCCCGTCCCGGCGGTCTTCGTCAGCGTGCCGCTGTTCTCGAAGCGGGTCTTCGCGCCCCCGAAATTGTAGTGGAGGTCCCCGTCGCCCCTCAACTCGAAGGAGCCGGAGTTCTCGATGACCGCCCCGGTCCCGCTGCTCAAGTAGCTGGCGGCGAAGGTGGCGACGCCGGCGTTCTCAAGCACGCGCCCGCCGTGGAGGTTCTTGTCCAAGGTGCCCGAGATCGAGAGCGTCGCCGCCGGGTCGGGATCGGAGGCGCTCGAGATTGTCGTCCTGCCCGAGCCGCTCATGTTGCCTCCGGTCCAAACAAAGGTCCCGCCGACCGGGATGGTCAGGTTGCCCGCGCCGGCAAGGGTGCCACCCGAGAGGGTGAACCTGTCGACCTCTGATCCCTGCATGGTGCTCGTAAGCTCCAGCGTTCCTCCCGAGACGGTGAGGGAATCCGCGCTTTCGAGGCTGGCTACGGAGGTGGTGCCGGTGGAGAAGGAGATGGCGTTCGTGTTCGCCACGTCCGGGATGCACACGTGATCTCCGGCCCCGGGCACGCGGTTGGCATCCCAGTTGGACGGGGTGTGCCAGGAGTTGGGATCGGTGGTCGCGTTCCCCACCCAGGTAATGGTGGGGGTGGCGCATCCGCCGGAGGCGGCAAGAGCGGCGAACGCCGTAAAAACCAGCACGGCTATGAGCACGAGCGTCAGCAAGAGCTTGAAGCGTTTCGTGTCGACGAAGCCGGACCCCGACGTGCCGATCCTACGCCCGATCTCGCGCAGGTGGTCCTTGAGGGAGCTTCTCTTGAAGAGGGTGGTCCTCGTCTGCGCCGTCATCGTTCGATGCTCCTCTCCACCCGTTGCGATGCTTTGAGATGGTCTTCTGCGAACAGGGCGCCGCTCGATACCTTTACTGGCGTCTCAGATGCTGCGCCCCCGTCGTTCATCTCCGACCATCCCTCGTCCTTCGGAGTCCCCATACCTGACATCCCTTCGACACCTACCTGTCCTACTGGGCGATATCTGGTTACGGAGCAACCTATCGGACGGGGGGACCAGCCGGAACAACAAAACGGCTAATGTTTCTTTCCGTTCTGGCGATGGCTAAGGTTTTCTAGCCGTTCTCCGGCCCCTCGGCGCCCCTCCTTTCCTGCGGGGGGTCGTAGCCTGTGGCTCCGTCGCGCTTGGTAGGGGGCATGAGCCCGATCTCGACGGCGCGCCCGGCGGCCTCCTTGCGCCCCTTCACCCCGAGCTTGGCCAGGATGCGCTGCACGTGCAGCTTGACGGTCGCCTCGCTGTACTTGAGCTTTTCGGCGATGCGCCGGTTAGTCCACCCCTGCACGATCAGACGCAGGACCTCCGTCTCCATCCCGGAGAGCCCCTCGGGGACGAGTTCCTTGAGTTTGCGCTCGGTGATGTCCTCGACGACGCTGATGAAGTACTCCGGTTCGCCCGAGGCGGCGGAGCGCACCAGAGAAACACTCAGGCAGATCCACACCCGCGAACCGTCCTTCCTCACGTAGCGCTTCTCCATGGAGTACGAGCGGATCTCGCCCTCGAGCATCCGGCGGACGTGGGCGAGGTGCGTCGAGGTCCTCGGGGTGGGTTATGTCCTGGAAGGTCTTGCGGAGAAGCTCCTCCTTTTCGTAGCCTACCGTCTGCGTGAGCTTCCCGTTGACCCTGAGCCACCGGCCGCCGGGGCGACGTGCGCCATACCGACGGCGGCCTTCTCGAAGGTGATGCGGAACCGCTCCTCGCTCTCCCCGAGCCTCTTCTCCCTCTCTTCGAGCTCGGCCAGGGCGGCCTCGGGGCGCCGGGCGAGATCGCGGAGCCTCCCTTCGAGCTCCTCGTTGCGGCGCAAAATCTCCTGCATGCGTCCACGCCCGGGCTCGCGCTCGGCTTCTCCACCGTCGTCCCGGGGGTGCCGGTCTCGGCGCCCCGGCCCGGCCTCCTCACCACATCCGCCGCCACGTTCCCCTCGTCCCGAAGGCCGCTCGGAAGAGATTTCGTTGGCGTGAGACCAGGGCCCTGTTTCGGCCGGGAAGTCCTGGTTGCGCTCCATCGCGGTCGCGCGTGTTGCACCTTTCTCGCGCATGGCTTCCCCTCCCGCCCGAGAAACACTTGCGGCTCCGCGAGCGTATACCGCGGTCGCGGAGGAGGCGTCGAAGGGGCGAATTTTTTCTGCCGTTTCGGCGGGTTTCTCTGGTCTCACCACTCCTCCTCTCCGGGCGCCGTCAGGAGGCGCTGACCCTTTTCGCGCCGGGCGGTCTTCGCGCCGCAGGTCGGGCACCAGGGGGCGTCGGCTTCGGGGAGTGTCCGAATCCTCCGCAGCGTCCTGGAGAACCTCAGGCGCAGGGCGCATCCGCACCCCGAGCGGCGGATCAAAGGAGGGTTGGGGCACAGCTCGCCGGTTTCGCCAACGGAGCAGATCAGGCGGAACGCCATGGGCTTTCTCCTCGTGCCGGGCCGGTTCGGGAGCCGCAGAGACGCGCGGCGGTATCCCGCTCGACTCGCGCCATTCCCCTGATGCCAGCTCCATGCCGACGAGGGTACCCGGCGGCAGTTAGCCGGGGGTTAGCCGGGATACCCAGAAAATACTTACTCTTCGGAGCGGGACGCCCGTTTTCGGGGCTCCGTAACAGCTATTCCCGCCCCACCTCGCGCGCCCCCTTCAGGCGGCCGGCGACCTGTTCGCGCGAGCTTACGCCTAGCTTCTTCAGTATCTTTGCGACGTGGTTCTCGACGGTGCGCCTGGAGAGCGTGAGCTCGGAGGAGATTCGGCGGTTGGTGAGGCCCCTGGCTACGAGGGCCGCGATCTCCCCCTCGCGCCGTGTGAGAGACCCTTCCCGGACGTTCGCCGCCGATTCTCGCTCGGGCGGCTCTGCCTCGGCCAGCGCGTACCGGACGGCCCCATCTTGACCCATGGTCCTGCCTTCGATCCACGCCTCCTCGAACGCCTCGTCCCCGAGTCGGGCCCGCGCCCCTTCCAGCAGGTTCTCGTAGCCGACTGCGGAGCGGGCCAGCGGCGAGAGCCGTATGCCGGCGGCCTCGCGCACGGTCTCGGAGGCCGCCCAAAGCCGAACCGCCCGAACCGGCCTCCCCCGGTCGGCGGCCACGCTCGCCAACCCGAAGAAGGAGTAGGCGATGCAGACCTTCTTGTCCAACCCGCACGAGAGGCGCAAGAGCTCCAGCAGCAGGGCTTCCGCCCGCGCGTGCTCCTCCCTCTGCAGCGCCATAATCCCCAGGCTGGTGAGGCTGGTGCTCATGCCCCAGACGTCCCTCACCTCGCGGAACAACCTCAGGCCCTCCTCGTGCAAGGCCTCCCCCCTGCGTCCTCCCTCGGGGGCTTCCCGGATCATACCGGCGAAGATGAGCAGCTTGCCGAGCGTGCGGTGATCCTCCAGCTCCGGTCTGAGGCTCATGGCCTCCATCAGGAGGGAATCGAGGGACGGATCGTCCCGCATCCCGAACAGCGAGGCGAAGCCGAGGTTGGTTAGGGCGCCCGCGATCCCCCCCTTGTCCCCCAGCTCGCGGTAGAGGGCCAGGCTATCCTCGAGCAACGGGACGGCCATTTCGTACCGGCCTTGGGAGATCAGGATCCAACCCACCCCGATCAAGGCCTTGGCCCTGGCGCGGCTCGTCCCAGCGCCGCTTCGGGAAAGGGCCTTCTCCAGCCACGCGCGCCCTTCGGCCAGATGTCCGCGGGTGTCCCAGAATAGCCACAGCGCACCCGCGAGCCTCAGCCCCAACTCGGCGTTTCCCCCGTCAAGCGCCCACCCCAGAGCGCCCCGCAGGTTGTCGTGCTCGGTCTCCAGCCGGTCCAGCCACGCCGCCTGGTCCTGCCCGCTCAACTGCGCCTCTGCCTCCTCGACGAGCGCCAGGTACCACAGCGCGTGCCGCCGGCGCGCCTCCTCCGCTTCCCCACTCCCTTCGAGCTTCTCCCACGCGTACTGTCGCACCGGCTCCAGCAGCCGGTGACGCACGGCGTGGGCCGGACCCTTGGCAGCGACGAGCGACTTGTCCACCAACGACTCCAGCAGGACCAGCACGTCGTCCTCTCCGGCGCCCTTCCCAACCGCCTCGGCGGCCTCCAGCGAGAAGCCAACCGCGAAGACCGAGAGCCGCCCGAAGAGCCGCTTCTCGGGCTCGGGGAGCAGGGCGTGGCCCCAGTCCAGCATCCCGCGTAGGGTCTGATGACGGGACGGGGCGGTCCGGCTGCCGCCCCGTAGTAGCCCCAGGGAGTCCGAGAGGCGCGAGGAGATCTGGTCCGCCGAGAGCACCCCGACCCTCGCCGCCGCCAACTCTATGGCGAGAGGCATCCCGTCGAGCCTGCGGCAGACCCCCGCCACCGCCCGCGCGTTCTCCCGCCGGAGGCCAAAGTCCGGCCGGCGGGCGCGCGCTCGCTCCGCGAACAACCGCGCCGACTCGTAGCCGAGGAGCTCCTCCGGGGATATTTCGTCCCCCACCTCCGGTGTGGAGAGGGACGGCACCCGCCACACGACCTCCCCACCAACACGCAGCGCCTCCCGGCTGGTCGCCAGGACCCGCAACTCCGCGCAGGAGGAGAGCAGTCCGTCGGCAAGGCGCGCGGCGGTGTCCACCACGTGCTCGCAGTTGTCCAGCACCAGCAGCAGCCCCTTCGACCGCAGGTGTCCCGCGAGCGTCTCCTCGAGCGGGCGGCCCGGCTGCTCACGCACCCTGAGTGCCGCGGCCACCGCCTGGGGCACCAGGTCCCCGTCCGGGAGCGGCGCGAGCTCCACGAGCCACGCCCCATCCGGATACGCCCCGCTGAGGCCGCGCGCCACCTCCAGGGCGAGGCGGGTCTTGCCCGCCCCCCCGGCGCCAGTAAGCGTCAACAGACGCGTCATCGCCAGCTCGCGCTCGACCTCGGAGACCTCGCGTTCGCGCCCCACGAAGCTATCCCTCGGGACGGGCAGGTTGTGTGGCGGAGGGGCGGAGGGCGCTTCCGCGGCGTGAACCCCGGACGTACGCTCCCGCGGGAACCGGCCTGCGCAGATCTCCCCGTAGAAACGCCGGGTGGCCGCGGAGGGCTCGCCGAGCTCGGGGGCCAACACCTCCCGCAGACGCTCGTACTGCATCGTCGCCGCGTGGGTCTGCCCGGCGAGGGCGTGCAGCCGCATCAACCCCGCGTGCGCCTCCTCGTGGACCGGCTCGGCCTCCACAACCCTCTCCAGCGCCTCGATGCCCGCCGCGTGCTCCCCCCGCTCCCCGTAAAGCTCCGCGAGCCTCACCAAGAGCGAGAGGTACGTCCTCCGCAAGCCCTCCCGTCGGTCCTCGGCCCACGGCTCGTAGAGGTCCCCGGGCAAGAGATCCCCCGCGTACAACTCGATCGCCGCCCGGTACACCGCCGGCTCCCGGACGCGCCCGGCGTTCGCCGCGGCCTCCTCGAAGGCTTCCACGTCCACCCACGGCGGCGAGTCCGGGAAAAGCTCAAGCTGCTCGCCGCGCAGCCGCAAGCACCGGGAGGGGGCTTCGGGGTACAGTACCCGACGTGCGACGTGCAGGACCTGGCGGAGGTTGTTCGCCTGGGCTCTCGCGTCCAGATCGGGCCACAGCAGGTCCGTTATCGGCCCGCGGTGCACCCGGTGCCCCGGCGCCAGGGCGAGCAGCTTGACCAGCGCCGCAGCCTTCCTCCGGCGCCAGGCGACCTCGTCCACGACGCGCTCCCCCACCGAGACCGAGAAACCGCCGAGCAGCCGCACCCCCACGACCCGAGCACAACTATCCGGTTCCCCCGGCGCACCGTGCCGCACGCCAAGCTCCCTCGCCACTCTCCTCATACCCCGACCCTACCCGATTGAGGGGCTGAAAGAAATTCATGACACAAACTTCCATGGAGGCGACCGCTACGAAGTTGTCAGGCGCGGCTTGTTACCCGAAAGGCAGGCAGGCTCGGGGAGGTGGCGCCTCCTTTCCGGAGGGGAACGGCGGCTAGGCTACGAGTGGCCCTCCGAGGCATCCGTCCCCTCGACGGCCGGGGTGCCACCCTCGTTCTCGCCGACCCGCTCGTCGCG
>JADDPV010000016.1:9195-12323 GCA_016781705.1 Rubrobacter sp. | reverse complement strand
GGTCATCGAAGCACCTCCAAGCCTGCCACTGCCAGATCATCGCGTACTCCTCCTCTCCGATTGGCTCCCCGCGAACACCGCGGGCTCGTTCCATAATGCGCCACATCTTAGGCGCCGAACCGGCGCGAGCGCATTGGACCGCGGGCCAAAAACGCGGAGCCCGGCGATGGGGCTGGGCCGGACACCCAACGCCGCCAACGGGGCATCGAGGTGTACGGATGATAAAATCTCGGGAACTCTCCGACTGCTACTTGGCCTCCCGAGCGGGGGCCGTATACTTGCCCGAAAAAGCTCTCCGACTGAGGGGTGAGAAGAGATCTCCGACAGCCACATCGTCGTGCGGGGCGCACGCGAGCACAACCTGAAGAACGTAACCGTCTCCGTCCCGCGCGACGTCATGGTCGTCGTCACGGGGCTCTCCGGGAGTGGCAAATCCAGCCTCGCCTTCGACACTATCTACGCCGAGGGCCAGCGACGCTACGTCGAGAGCCTCTCCGCCTACGCGCGGCAGTTCCTCGGCCAGATGGACAAGCCCGACGTGGACCACATAGACGGTCTGTCGCCCGCGGTCTCCATAGACCAGAAGACCACGTCCAACAACCCGCGCTCGACCGTGGCGACGGTCACGGAGATCTACGACTACCTCCGCCTCCTCTACGCTCGCGCCGGCCGGCCACACTGCCACGTCTGCGGCTTCCCCGTCGCCTCCTCGACCCCGCAGCAGATGGTCGAGAAGGTACTGGCCCTGCCAGAGAAGACGCGCTTCATGGTCATGGCGCCGGTCGTGCGGGGCCGCAAAGGCGAGTATGGGAAGCTGCTGAAGGACTTCGCCGAGCAGGGCTTCGCCCGCGTGCGGGTGGACGGCGAGCTGCACGAGCTGCCCGTCGAGCTGAGCCTGGACAAGAACTACAAGCACGACGTCGAGGTCGTCGTTGACCGGCTCGTGGTGCGCGAGGGGATAGAGCGCAGGCTGACCGACTCGATAGAGACGGCGCTCGGGCTGGCCGAGGGACTCGTGCAGGTGGAGACCGTCGAGCGCGACGGCGCGGGCGATACCATGCTGTTCAGCGAGAACTTTACGTGCACGAACTGTGGAGCGTCCGTCGCGGAGATACAGCCGCGGACGTTCTCGTTCAACAGCCCGCACGGGGCGTGCGACCGCTGCGACGGGCTCGGGAGCCGGCTGGAGATAGACCCCGACCTTCTGGTCCCGAACGAGGACCTGAGCGTGAACGAGGGCGCGGTCGTGCCGTGGGCCAACTCCGGGATCGAGTACCACGCGAGCGTGTTGCAGGGCCTGGCCGAGAAGTACAGGATAGACCTCGACGCGCGGTGGAGCGACCTGCCCGAGGAGCACAAGAACCTCATCCTGTACGGGACCGGGGGCGAGAGGGTCTACGTCTCCTACCGCAACCGCTACGGTAGGCGGCGGCAGTACATGACGCAGTTCGACGGCGTGGTGGGGAACCTCGAGCGGCGCTACGCGGAGACCGACTCGGAGTACCGGCGCGAGAAGATCGAGGAGTTCATGAGCCACGTGCCGTGCCCGAAGTGCAATGGCGCGAGGCTCAGGCCCGAGGCTCTGGCCGTCACCGTGGGGGACAAGAACGTCTACGAGTTCACCCGGCTCAGCGTGACGGACGCGCAGCGATTCTTCGAGGGTGTCGAGTTCACGGCGCGCGAGTGGATCATCGCCGAGCGGGTCGTGAAGGAGATACGTGAACGCCTCGGGTTCCTCGTGGACGTGGGCCTCGGCTACCTCACCCTGAGCCGCTCGGCCGGTACCCTCTCCGGCGGCGAGGCTCAGAGGATAAGGCTCGCCAGCCAGGTCGGGAGCGGGCTCGTGGGCGTCCTCTACGTCCTCGACGAGCCCTCCATCGGGCTGCACCAGCGCGACAATCGCAGGTTGCTCAACACGCTCACGAAGCTGCGGGACCTGGGGAACACGCTGATAATCGTCGAGCACGACGAGGAGACGATAAGGGCCGCCGATTATCTGGTGGACGTCGGTCCCGGCGCTGGGGTACACGGCGGCGAGATCGTGGCTCAAGGGGATATCGAGGACATCGAGGCCGAGGAACGCTCCGTCACCGGCGACTTCCTGGCGGGGCGGCGGCGCATCGAGCCGCCCGAGACGCGGCGCGAGCCGGCCGGTGCTATAGAGCTCCTCGGGGCGATGGAGCACAACCTCAAGGACGTGGACGTCGAGTTCCCGCTGGGCGTGCTCACGTGCGTGACGGGGGTATCGGGGTCGGGGAAGAGCACGCTGGTGAACGAGATCCTGTACAAAGCCCTCGCCAACGCCGTGGGCCGCGGCAAGCACCGGCCGGGGAGGCACGCGGGGCTGCGAGGCGTGAAGGGTGTGGACAAGGTCATAGACATAGACCAGAGCCCCATCGGGCGGACGCCGCGCTCGAACCCGGCGACGTACACGAAGGTCTTCGACCACATCCGGCAGCTCTTCGCGGCGACGCCGGAGGCGAAGATCCGGGGCTACAAGCCGGGCCGGTTCAGCTTCAACGTCAAGGGCGGGCGATGCGAGGCTTGCCGGGGGGACGGGCAGATCCGTATAGAGATGCACTTCCTCCCAGACGTCTACGTCCCCTGCGAGGTCTGTAAGGGTCGCCGCTACAACACCGAAACTTTGCGCGTCACCTACAAGGGCAGGTCCATCTCCGACGTCCTGGAGATGACCGTGGACGAAGCCTGCGAGTTCTTCGCCCCCGTGCCGGCGATCAGCCGCCGCATGGAGACGCTGCGGGACGTGGGCCTCGGCTACGTCCGGCTCGGCCAGCCCGCCACGACGCTCTCGGGCGGTGAGGCCCAGAGGGTAAAGCTCGCGAGCGAGCTCGGCAAGCGGGCCACCGGCAACACCGTCTACATCCTCGACGAGCCGACGACGGGGTTGCACTTCGCCGACGTGGAGAAGCTCCTCTCCATCCTGCACCGACTCGTGGACTCCGGCAACACCGTCATCGTCATCGAGCACAACCTGGACGTGATCCGCTCCGCCGACCACGTGATAGACCTCGGCCCCGAGGGTGGCGACGGCGGGGGCGAGATCGTCGCGACCGGCTCCCCGGAGGAGGTCGCCCGCGTCGAGGAGAGCCACACGGGCCGCTTCCTGC
>JADDPV010000016.1:0-9056 GCA_016781705.1 Rubrobacter sp. | reverse complement strand
ACCGTTCGCGGCGCACCTCGTCGGGTACAATCTACGCGGTTTGCATGATTTCGACGAAACGACGAACGGCCACGGCGCCGTTCGCGGGACCGCTCCCAAGCCCGTTTTGCTCCTGGTGCTCGACGGCATCCGGCCAGACGTGTTGCGGGCGGCGATAAGGGATGGCGACGCGTCGACCTTCGCTTCGCTCGCGGAGCGCGGCGAGGCGGTCTGGGACGCCGTATCCGTCTTCCCGAGCATCACGCCGGCGGCGACGGCGGCGATCGCCACGGGCGAGCCGCCGTCCGGGAGCGGCATCCTGGGGCACGCCTGGTACGACCGCGAGGGGGAGCAGGTCGTCGTCTACGGGGCGAAGACCCAGACGGTCCTCGCCACTGGCCCCGTCAAGGTCTTCCACAACAACGTCTGGCGGATGAACCGCGACGACCTGCTGGCGCCGACCCTCTTCGAGACGTTAGACGAGCGCGGATTGGACGGCGCGTGCGTGAACTTCCCGATACGACGCGGACCTCACGAACACCCGGTTCGCTTGAGGAGCGTGAAGGGCTACGCGGGCCGCAGTGCGCTCCTGGGCGCGTCGGTCGGCGGGCCCAAGGAGTACTTCATGGGCGACCTGTTCTACAGCCGCGACTTCGGGCTGCACGGCCGGGGCGGGGTCGGGGGGATCGGGCGCTCCGTCGGGATCAACGACGAGTACGCCGCCGGCGTGGGCGCCGCGCTGCTGCGCGACAAGACCGCGCCGTTCACGCTGGTGTACTTCTTCAAGGGCGACTCCGTCGCCCACCACCGCGGCCTCGCCGCCCAACGCGAGCACGTCGCCACCCTGGACCGCTACGCCGCCGAGATGTTCGAGTGGGCGGGCGGAGTGGAGAAGATACTCGAAGAGTACGCGGTAATGGCGCTCTCGGACCACGGGCACACCCCGCTCCTGCCGAGCCGGCGCCGATACGTGCGGCTCGGGCGCATCCTCGGCGAGGGTGGCGCGGCTATCGGTCCCAGGGCCCGGTTCGGGCAAGGGGCTAAGAGCGTCGGCGTACCGAACGGCCGTGCGGCCCTCCTCTACCTCTCGGACGGGATGGACCGGGAGGAGGTCTCCGCCGTCGCGCTCACCCAGCGCGGCGTGGACCTCGCGGCGTGGCGCGACGAGGACGATTGGGTCGCGGTTCGCAGGCTCGGTCGGGGCTTGAGGTTCCGGCCCGCCGGGGACGACGGGTTGCGGGATGCGTCGGGGCGCGCGTGGGAGGTCGAGGGTGATCCGAGCGCGCTGGAGATCGAGGTCTGGGAGGAGGACGGGCTCCTCCGGTACGGCGAGTACCCGGACGCCCTGGGACGGATGTGGGGGTGTCTCGACACCCCGCGGTGCGGGGACGTGGTGCTCTCGGCGTCGCCGGGCTACACCTTCGGGGAGGTGTCGAGGAGGTTCCACTCGGAGAGCGACCACGGCTCGCTACACGCCAGCGACTCGAACGTCTTCGCGCTCGCGGCCGGGTTCCCCGGGGGTAGCCCTGTGTTGCGCGGGATCACGGACGTAGCCCCGGCCCTCCTGAACCACTTCGGGGCCGGTACCCCGGAGTCCCGTGTCTCGTAGCGAAGGACGACGCTCCGGCGACGGGCGTCGGGGACCCGCGACCGGAGACGAGGGCGGGCTGCGGCCGAAATATCGGCGGGCCTTCGGGTGCGTGACGTGGGTGTACATGGGCATCCTGACCTTCCTCGCGGCGGCGACGCTGTTCGCGCTACCCTTGCGCTACGTTGGAGATGGGGCGGGGTTCGGCCAGGTCCTCTCGCTGCTCTCCTTCTTCGGGCTCGTCCTGTTCCTGCCGGCCATAGTGTTGGGGTTCGTCCTCGGGACCCGCACCTATCGCGTGGAGCGCGGCCTCGGAGCCCGCGCCGGCGCGGGTATAGGGGCCATCGCCGGCTGGGGCTGCTTCTTCGTCCTCTGCTGGACCGTCGTCGCCTACGGTCTTGGAGGCCGCGACCAGCTCTTCAGGCCGACGCTCTTCGCGGGCCTCGAAGGCAGCCCCGCCTTCTACGCCTTCGCGCCTCTCATGCTCGGGGCGACCACGCTCGTCCTCTACGCGCTGTTTGCGAAAGGCGCGTTCGAGCGTCGCCGACGGCTCGTCCTGCTCGCGGCGGGGCTGGCGTTGGTCGCGGGTCTACTCGTCGTCGCGGCCGACTTCGACCCGTTGGGGGTGGCCGGAGCCTTGGTTTCGACCGCTGCCGGAGCGGCGGGCGGATGGGTTTCGGGCATCGGGTACGCCCGGGCGGGCGGGGACGATATGATCCCGCCGGGCTCCACCATACGCCCCAGGGGACCACGCCGGCCCCGCCACCGGAAGCCCCGGTGAGCGGCGAAATGCATCGACCCTTGCGATATGATTTCTCGTGAAGTCGAAGTCAAGAGAGGGGTAACTTCCTATTCGGTTATGAGATGTCCTTACTGCGATGCAGGACTTTGGGTGCCAGGACTCAAGAGGATTTGGACCACCAAAGATCCAGAACACTCCGACGCCTCTCGTCAAAGACCTCTTGTCTGTCAGGTAACGGGCGGAGATTGCCCTGCATGCGGAAACTTTCTTTTGTTGCTCAGAAGAGGCGCGGGCAACCTTACGAAGAATAGTTGGGGACGCTCCTCTTACGATCTAAAGATAGTTGAGCAGGAAGAAATTCTGTTTCCAAAATATCCAAAAGTGTCGGTCGAACCAAAAGTTCCAAGTGCCTATAAAGAAGAATTCGTCGAAGCCTCTCTCACGCTCCGTTTCAGTCCCAAGGCTAGTGCGGCACTGAGTAGGCGGCTGCTACAAAGGGTTCTACGTGAGCGGTTCAGCATCGAGCATCGCGGTTTAGCTCAGGAGATAGATGCGTTCTTGCAGCACACTGGAGTTCCATCCCATCTAGCCGAAGCGGTTGATGCTGTTAGGAACGTGGGTAATTTTGCCGCACATCCTGTCAAAGACACGAACACTGGGGAGATCGTAGAAGTAGAGCTGGGAGAGGCAGAATGGCTCCTGGAGGTAGTCGAATCCCTCTTCGATTTCTCCTTTGTGCAACCTAACAGATTGACGGAACGCAAGAAGAAGCTCAACGAGAAGTTGAGATCGGTTGGCAGACCTCCTATGAGAGGTTAATCAACCTGCCTGCCGGAGGATCGTGCTTCCGGCTGTTCCCCAGGTACGGAGGCTAGCCCGCCCCGAGGGCTCCCAGCAAGACGGTCAGGGTGACGAAGCTCAGGGCGGTGGAGACGATCACGACGCTGCTGACCAGCTTCGGGCGGAGGTCGAACTCTACGGCGAGGAGGGTGACGTTCACCGCCGTCGGCATGCTGCCGAGGATCACGGCGAGCTTCGTGGAGAGTGGGTCGAGGCCGAGGACGTAAGCGAGCCCGTAGGAGATCGGGATGGCCGCGAAGAGCCTTATGCTGGTGGCGACCGAGATGCCGGCCACGTCCCCGGCGTCTATCTCCGCTCGGGCGAGCTCGGCGCCGAGGATGACGAGCAGGAGCGGTATGGCGGCGTCGCCCATTAGCGACACCCCCCGGAAGAGGTCGCCGGCGACGTTCTCCGACGAGGTAACGAGCTCCGGCCCGGCCCATCGCAGGGTCAGCGCCGCGCCGACCGCGTAGAGCTGTGGCATCCTGAGAAGGGTCGCCGCGCCGCCGCGCCAACCACCCTGTCCGCTGCCGGCCAGGTAGATGCCGAGCGTCTGGACCAGGATGCCCTGCACGACGAAGAAGAGCACCGCCTGCTCGAAGCCCCTCTGGCCGAAGGCGAAGAGCGCGAGCGGTAGCCCGTAGTTGCCCGTGTTCGAGAACATCGTGCAGAGCATCAGCGCCGTGTTCGTCTTGCGGGAGAACCCGAGCGTGCCGCCGACCGCCAGCGTGAGCGCCGCCATTACCCCGACGAGCAGCACGCTGAAAGCGACGACCCGCAGGGTCTGGCCCTGCACGATCTCCGCCTCGACGAGCGAGGAGAAGATCAGGGCCGGGCTCAAGAGGTAGAGGCTTACGCGGCTCAAGGGCCGGATGTCGAAGTCGGTCGTGAGCCGGAAGAGGTAGCCGGAGCCCACGATCACGAGTATCGGGACCATGACCCGGGCGAAGACTTCCAGCAGCATAGACCAGACAGGATACTGGAGGCGGAAGGAGCTTTTCCCGGGGGTATAATCCGAACGATGCCTCCGAATACCAAAGGATACCCTGACCGCTCTCACCTCCCGACCTCACCCGGCGTATACGTCTTCAAGGACGCCGACGACAGGGTCATCTACGTCGGCAAGGCGAAGAACATCCGCTCGCGCGTCGCCAACTACTTCACCAGGAGCGGCGACGGCCGTCCGAAGATAGCGGAGCTCCGGGAGCGGGTGCGGCAGATAGACTTTATCGTGACGGGGTCGGAGACCGAGGCGCTCGTCCTGGAGTCGAACCTCATAAAGCGCCACCGGCCGCGCTTCAACGCTAGCCTGAAGGACGACAAGAGCTACCCGTACATCGTGGTGACGACGGGGGACGAGTACCCGAGGGTGTACGCGACGCGCGGCGGGCACGACCCCAGGCACCGCTACTTCGGGCCGTTCCCGAGCTCCGGGTCGGTCCATGCCACGATAGACGTGCTGAACAAGACGTTCCCATTCAGGAAGTGCCGCGGACCGGAGCCGGGGCGGAGGAGTGGCGTGCCGTGCCTGAATTACCACATCGGGCGCTCGGCGGCACCGTGCATCGGCGCGGTTTCCAAAGAGGACTACGGTGGGATCATCGCGGACGTCATAGCGTTCCTGGAGGGGCGGGTGGACGGTCTGATCCGGACCCGCGAGAGCGCGATGCGCGAAGCCGCCGCCGCGATGGAGTTCGAGCGGGCGGCGAAGCTGCGCGACGAGCTCTCAGCCCTCACGCACGTGCGTGACCGCCAGCAGGCGACCATCGCCTCGGAGGACTCCTTCGACGCGTTCGGCGCGCACGCCGAGGGCGAGTCGGCCTGCGTGCAGGTGTTCGCGGTGCGCGACGGCCAGATCGTGAACCGAGACTCGTTCCTCCTGGACAACTACGCCGAAGCCCCCGCCGACGCCGTGGCCCTCCAGTTCGTCCCGCAGTACTACGACACCGCCGCCGTCCCCCGCGAGGTCCTCGTGGAGACAGGCGAAGGGGAAGAGGCCCTGGCCCCGCTCGAAACGCACCTCTCGGAGCTACGCGGCTCGCGCGTCGAGGTCCGGCGGCCCCGCAGGGGAGACAAGCGGCGCGTCCTGGAGATGGCGGCGCGCAACGCGGAGCTCGGGCTCGCGCACGAGAAGGTACTGGAGGAGACGCGGCGCAACCAGGTGGCCTCGACGCTCGACGCCCTGCGCGAGGAGCTGGCGTTGCCCAAGCTCCCCTTGCGCATAGAGTGCTACGACGTCTCCAACACGATGGGGACCAACTCGGTCGCCTCGATGGTCGTCTTTCAGGGGGGCAGACCGGCGAAGGACCAGTACCGGCGGTTCAGGATACGGACCGTCGAGGGGGCCGACGACTTCGCGAGCATGGCCGAGGTCATCCGGCGTCGCCTCGAGCGCCTCAAGGATGGCGACGAGAAGTTCCTGCCGGAGCCGGACCTCATACTGCTCGACGGCGGTAAGGGCCAGCTCTCGGCGGTCGCCCCTGTCCTGGGCGAGCTGGGGGTGGGCGAGGAGCTTCCGGACATCCCGCTGCGCTCGCTCGCCAAGAGGGAAGAAGAGGTCTTCCAGCCGGGCCGCCCCGAGCCGGTCGTTCTGCGCCGCGACTCGGCGGAGCTGCACCTCCTGCAGCGCGTGCGCGACGAGGCGCACCGCTTCGCCAATACGTATCACCGCAAGCTCAGGAGTGAGGCCATGACCCGCTCCGTTCTCGACGAGTTGCCCGGCGTGGGGCCGGCGCGCAGGAAGAGGATCCTGGACCACTTCGGCACCCCGGAGGCGTTTACCAACGCCTCCCTCGGAGAGCTCGAAGCCGTGCCCGGCCTTCCTCCGAGGGTCGCCCGCGACATCCACGCCCGCCTGCACCGCTAGACGACGCTCGCGGGGGTTGCGGTAGCCTCTCGTCCCTGATACGTTCGCATCGAAAGCAGGGCATGCTGAGGCGCGAGTGAGGAGGACCATGACCGTTCGGGAGTTCGACGAAATCAGGGCAGAGGGGTTCGCGGAGCGGATGGTCGGCGTGTTGAACGGGGGATCGCTCGCGCTCATGGTCAGCGTGGGCCACAGGACGGGGTTGTTCGACGCGATGGACGGGCTGTCACCGACCACGAGCGAGGGGATAGCCGCGGCGGCGGATCTGAACGAGCGCTACGTGCGCGAGTGGCTCGGGGCGATGGTGGTGGGCGGCATCGTCGAGCACGACCCAGAGTCCGGGACGTATAGCCTCCCCGCGGAGCACGCCGCCTGCCTCACGAGGGCGGCGGCGCCGGAGAACATCGCCGCGTTCGCCCAGTACGTCGCGGTGCTGGGGGCGGTGGAGGACCGAATCGTGGAGTGCTTCCGCGAGGGCGGGGGGGTACCGTACTCGGCGTATCCCCGCTTCCAGGAGGTCATGGCCGAGGACAGCACCCAGACGGTCGTCTCTGCGCTGCTCGACGCGATCCTGCCGCTCGTGCCCGGCCTGACCGGGCGCCTAGAAGAGGGCATAGACGTCCTCGACGTCGGCTGCGGCAGCGGACGCGCCATGAACCTCATGGCCCGCGCCTTCCCCAACAGCCGCTTCGCCGGCTACGATCTCTCCGAGGAAGCCATCACCCGCGCCCGCGCCGAGGCCGAAGAGCACGGCGTCACCAACGTCCGCTTCGAGGTCAGGGACGCGGCGAACATAGGGGAGGAGGCCCGCTACGACCTCGTCACCACCTTCGACGCGGTTCACGACCAGGCCCACCCGGCGGCGGTACTGAAGGGCATAGCCGAGGCGCTGCGCCCGGACGGCGTTTACCTGATGCAGGACATCAGGGCGTCGAGCCACGTCCACAACAACCTGGACCACCCGGTGGGACCTTTCCTCTACACGATCTCCTGTATGCACTGCATGTCGGTCTCGCTGGCCGACAACGGCGTGGGCCTGGGCGCGATGTGGGGCGAAGAGAAGGCGCGCCAGATGCTAGAAGAAGCCGGGTTCACGAAGGTGAGGGTCGAGCAGCTACCACACGACTTCCAGAACAGCTACTTCGTCGCCACCAGGGGCTAAACCAGCCCCACCCCGTACCTCTCCGAGAGCTCCGCCATCCGCTCCCAGTGGAAAGTCAGCCCGTACCGGCCGGCGATCTCTTCGATCCTGGCGACGTCGGGCGGCCCTCCCGCCGAGAGGACCTCGGCTAGCTCCTCGAAGTACCGCTCGAAGCCCGCGGGGGAGATGATCTCCACGATCCTCGCCGGCTCCGGCCCCGCGTTCCAGAACGTGTGCGGGACGCCTCGCGGCTTCAGGACGTAGCTGCCCGGCCCCGCTTCGTACACCTCCTCGCCCATCAACACCCCGACCGTCCCCTCTACCACGAACGAGAGCTCGTCCTCGTTCGCGTGCGTGTGCGGCGGAGCGGCCAGAACCCCTGGTTCCATAGGGTGCTCTACGATAGAGAAGGAATCCCCCGTCTCCACCCCGGAGAGCTTGAGCACCACCCCCAGACCGCCCTCGATCACCGGGACGCCCTCGCCCGGTCCGATCACCACGCGTCCCTCCGCCATCTTCATACCTCCTTCGAATCCTCTTCTCTCGGACGTTGCCCCCGCGAAGGTGGCCCCGCAGGGAGCCGTACCCACGCTTCGAGTATAGCCACGTGGCCAGAGCGTCGCACCGTTAAATAACCCTTAAATATATGGTAGGACGTTGCGATCCTCCCGCACCGGTGCTAGTCTCGGAGGTACACGGACTTTTACCCTCGGGGACACGGAGCGCCATGCTTTGAGTGAGATCGATACCAACTTGCGCGGGACTCCGGCGGACGGGCCCGAAGGCAGGCGCAGGAGGATCGTCGTCATAACCGGGCTCTCGGGGGCGGGGAAGACTAATGCTTTGCGGGCCTTCGAGGACGCCGGGTACTACTGCATAGACAATTTGCCGCCGAAGATGATTCCCAACGTCCTGGCGCTCGCACCGGAGGAGGGGGCCGGAGTGGTCGTCGTCGTGGACATTCGGGGGAGGAGGTACTTCGGCGAGGAGCTCGAGGGGGGCCTGGGGTTTATCAAGGGCGAGAGTGGGTGGGAGCCCAGGATCATCTTCCTCGAAGCCGATGACCTGACGCTGGTGAGGCGCTACAAGGAGAGTCGCAGGCCGCACCCGGCGGCCACCAACGGTGACGTGCTCGCGGCCATAAGGACCGAGCGTCGCGACCTGTCGGGCCTGCGCGAGATCGCCGACGTGGTGGTGGACACCTCCTCGCTCTCGCCACGGGATGTCAAGGAGCGCTTCGCGAAGCTCGTCGAGGCGCACGAGAGCCGGCTCTCCGTGAGCCTGATCTCCTTCGGCTTCAAGCACGGCGCCCCTCTGGATGTGGACATGCTGCTCGACGTCCGGTTCCTCCCCAACCCCCACTACGACCCGGAGCTGCGTCCCCTCACCGGCCACGACGGACCCGTCCGCGACGCCGTCCTCGGCCAGGAGGACACCAGAGAGTTCCTCACCCACTTGCGCGGCCTCCTCGCCTTCCTCGTCCCCCGCTACGCCGCCGAGGGTAAGACCTACTTCACCTTGGGGATAGGTTGCACCGGCGGCCGGCATCGCTCCGTGGCGGTGACCGAGGAGGTCGCGCGGGGTCTCCGAGAGGACGGCGTCGGGGGCGCGGACGTGGATCTCTTCGTCCGACACCGCGACCTCGAAGCTGGCCGCTAGGCGCAGCCCCGTTCCCCAGAACTGGCCGGCAGTCCGTGGCTCTCGAGTAGATCGAGCCGAACAAATTTGTGTGTCCGGACACGAAGTCGACGACCCTCGGGCTCCCCTACGGTGCGGACGTTAGCTTCGGTGGCGGAGGGCCGTCCGACGGGGCGTGCGCGGTGGGACCCGCCCCGACGAGAGGGTTATCCTTAGTGAGCCTTTCAAAACCCTCATGAGAGGTGGTTGAAGCAGATCAAAG
>JADDPV010000056.1 GCA_016781705.1 Rubrobacter sp. | reverse complement strand
CCAGCTCGTCGGCGCGGGCTCGCTCATCCAGCTGCTGCTCGGCATTTCGTTCACGTGGGCGGTGTTGATCGTCGGCGTCTTGATGACGATCTACGTCGTGGCGGGCGGCATGATAGCCACCACCTGGATCCAGATCATCAAGGCGATACTGCTCATCGCCGGCACCCTGCTGCTCTCGTTACTGGTGCTCGCCCAGTTTAACTTCAACCCGATCGCGCTTTTCGGCGCGGTAGAACGCGAGCTCGGCACCGGGATGCTGGCGCCGACCGCCGCGAGCGGTCTTACGGCGGGGCTGGATTCGATCTCCTTGAACCTCGCGCTGGTCTTCGGCACGGCGGGTCTTCCGCACATCCTGATCCGGTTCCTCACGGTGCCCGACGCGAAGACGGCCCGCTCCTCCATCATCACGGCCGTCTGGATCATCGGCGCGTTCTACCTGTTTACCCCGGTTCTCGGCTACGGCGCGGCGCTCCTGGTCGGGCAGGATGCGATCACGGCGCAGAACCCGGCGGGCAACCTGGCGGCCCCGCAGCTCGCTGAAGCTCTCGGCGGTCCCATCCTCCTGGCCTTCGTCTCGGCGGTCGCCTTCGCGACGATCGTGGCCGTGGTCGCGGGTCTCGTCATCGCCGCCTCGGGCGCGTTCGCCCACGACTTCTACACCAACGTCATAAAGGGCGGCAACGCAACGGAGCGCGAGCAGTTCCTGGCCGCCCGCTACGCGACCATCGGCGTCTCGATCCTGTCGATCCTCATCGCCCTGTTCGCGCAGAGCTTCAACGTGGCGTTCCTCGTCGCCCTGGCCTTCGCGGTCGCGGCGAGCGCGAACGTGCCCGTCATCCTGTTGACGATCTTCTGGAAGAGGTTCAACACCGTTGGGGCGATTACCGGCATGCTCGTCGGCCTTATCTCCGCGGTCGTGCTCGTATTTTTGAGCCCGAACGTGCTGACCGGCGTCACCCCGGCCGAGGGCGTAACCCCGGTCATCAACGCCGACCCGATCTTCCCGCTCAAGAGCCCCACGCTGATCTCCATGCCGCTCGGCTTCCTGGGCTGCTTCATCGGCACCCTCCTCGGTGGCCGTAAACACTCGACCGAACAGGAGGAGCGCGAGGGACTCCAGACGGACTACGACGAGATCTTCGTGCGCGCCAACACCGGCATAACCAACATCGAACGGGAGCTGCGGGAGACCTCGCCGGCACAGGAGCCACGGCCCACCTGAACGTGGCGCGGCGCGTCCGGCGGTGAGCGCAAGCCCGCCGGACGCGCTGTTTTACCCGCGATACAGCGGGTAAAACATCGTTGATCGATCTCCGGCTCGCCGGATTATGGTTTATCACCGCAGCAGGGAAAGGAGAACGATGAGCGAATCGCAGCAGGACGGCCAAGACCTTGGCAACCGCAGGTACGAGCCGCCGGAGGAGTTCGCGAAGAACGCCAACGTAAACGACCCCTCCGTCTACGACAAGGCCAACCAGGATTACGAGGCCTTCTGGGCCGAGCGCGCGAGGGAGCTGCACTGGTTCAAGGAGTGGGACCAGACC
This sequence comes from Rubrobacter sp., assembly GCA_016781705.1. Taxonomy (GTDB): domain Bacteria; phylum Actinomycetota; class Rubrobacteria; order Rubrobacterales; family Rubrobacteraceae; genus Rubrobacter_F. The sequence goes on along the minus strand of JADDPV010000056.1, from coordinate 10,854 downwards.
CTCAAGTGGGACCCGCCCAACGTCGAGTGGTTCGTCGGCGGCAAGACGAACGTCTCCTACAACTGCCTGGATTACCAGGTCGAGCAGGGTAAGGGCGACAAGACGGCGCTCCTGTGGGAAGGCGACGAGCCGGGCGACACCCGGACGTTCACCTACTCGGAGCTCTTGACCGAGGTCCAGAAGTTCGCCAACGTCCTGAAGGGTTTGGGCGTCCGGAAGGGCGACCCGGTCTCGATCTACCTGCCCATGATCCCCGAGGTCGCCATCGCGATGCTCGCCTGCGCCCGCATCGGCGCCCCGCACTCCGTGGTGTTCTCGGCCTTCTCCCCGGGGTCGTTGCGCGACCGCGTGAACGACTGCGAGGCGAAGGTCCTCGTGACGGCCAACCAGGCCCCGCGCGGCGGCAGGGTCTCCAAGCTCAAGGAGAACGCCGACAAGGCGCTGAAAGACACCCCCTCCGTCGAGAACGTCATCGTCGTCAGGCGCCTGGACGAGGACGCGCCGATGACCGAGGGGCGCGACCGCTGGTGGGACGACGTGATGGGCGAGGCCGACGCCGGGTGCCCCGCCGAGGAGGTGGACTCCGAGGACATCCTGTACATCCTGTACTCCTCCGGCTCGACCGGCAAGCCCAAGGGAATCGTGCACACTACCGGCGGCTACCTGACGCACGTCAAGGCGACGACCAAGTGGGTGCTCGACCTCAAGGACGACGACGTGTACTGGTGCACGGCGGACGTAGGCTGGGTCACGGGCCACTCCTACCTCGTGTACGGCCCGCTCGCCAACGGCGGGACGACCGTCATGTTCGAGGGGGTACCCAGCTACCCGGAGAACGACCGCTGGTGGGACATCATCGAGCGGCACAAGGTCAATATCCTCTACACCGCGCCGACCGCCATCCGGGCGTTCATGAAGAGTGGCACGGAGGCCCTGGAGAAGCACGACCTGTCTAGCCTGCGGCTGCTCGGGAGCGTCGGCGAGCCGATCAACCCGCGGGCGTGGGTGTGGTACCACGAGAACGTCGGCGGGGGGCGTTGCCCGATCGTGGACACGTGGTGGCAGACGGAGACGGGTGCGATCCTGATCAGCCCCCTCCCCGGCATCACGACCACCAAGCCCGGCAGCGCGACCTTCCCGCTCCCCGGAATCTTCGCCGCCATCTACGACGAGGAAGGCAACGAGGTCGAGGGCGAGGGCCAGGGCAACCTCGTTATCACCAGGCCGTGGCCCGGCATGCTGCGCACCCTCTACAAGGATCCCGAGCGCTACGAGCAGACCTACTTCTCGCGCTACGGCAAGGAGGTGTACTTCGTCGGCGACGGGGCGCGGCGCGACGCGGAGGGCTACTACACGATCACGGGCCGCGTCGACGACGTGATGAACGTCTCCGGGCACAGGCTCTCGACGATGGAGATAGAGAGCGCGCTGGTCAGCCACCCGGCGGTCGCCGAGGCCGCGGTCATCGGCCGCCACGACGAGGACAAGGGGCAGGTCCCCTTCGCCTACGTCATCCTGGAGGGCAACCGGGAGAAGACCGACGACCTGATGAAGGAGCTCCGCAACCACGTCGGCGAGAAGATAGGCCCCATCGCCAAGCCGCAACAGGTCATCGCCGTGGACGAGCTGCCCAAGACGAGGAGCGGCAAGATCATGCGCCGCGTGCTGCGCGGCATCGCCGAGGGCAAAGAGGACCTGGGCGACACCTCGACCCTGGCCGACCCCTCGGTGGTGGACACCCTCCAGGAGCAGGCCGCAGCCCAGGGGTAAGCACGAACCAAAGCCGGAGCACGGGTGGGGATCTCTCCCCGCTTCCCTTCCTCTTGTCCGGTGGGGTTACCCTGTGGGTTGGACGATCTTCAGCTCGACGGCGCGCACCGCGGCCTGGGTACGGTCGGAGACGCCGAGCTTCGCGATGACGCGCCGGACGTGGGCCTTGACGGTGGCGACGCTGATCGTGAGGTCCCGCGCGATCCCGCCGTTGGTCTGGCCCCGCGTCAGCAGCTCGAGGACCTCGAGCTCGCGGGGCGTCAGCGGCTCGGAGAGGCTCTTTCCGAGCCGGTCCACTCGCGCGGCCTCCTCAACTTCCTCTCGCGCCTCGCGGGACAGGCGCTTGAGGAGCCGGGCGGCGATGTCCTGGTCCATCGGGAAGTCCCCACCCAAAGCACGCCTGACGGAGGTGGTCAGGTCCTCGCGGGAGGCGTCTTTTAGCACGTAGCCGGCGGCGCCCGCCCTTATCGCCTCGAGCATGTAGTCCGGGTCGTCGTGCATTGTTACGATGAGGACGCTTATGTCCGGCCGCTCGCTCTTCACGGTCCGGGTCGCCTCCAGGCCATCCATCACGGGCATCCGCACGTCCATGAGGATGAGGTCGGGGCTCAAGGAGAGGCTCATCTCTACCGCCTCGCGGCCGTTCTCCGCCTCCCCGACGACCTCGAAGTCCGGCTCGCGATCCAGAAGCCTGCGCAACCCCCCGCGGACGAGGTCGTGATCGTCGGCGATCAACAGCCGCCGCGTGCCAGGCGGCCGGTCCCCGGAAACGTCTGCCGCCGCGGCGTCACCTCTCATCGGCGCCTCCTCCTAGAGCCTTCCTCGCGCCGCCGGTGGGTCCGCTGCGGCGGACGGGCCGAGAACGTCCCCCGCCTTCGCGCCAGCGGGGCCGGCGAGCAGGGGGATCTCCGCGACGAGCAGGGTCCCCACGCCGGGGCTACTGGCGATGCGGAAGTGGCCGCCGAGGAGCGCGATCCTCTCGCGCATGCCGGTCAGCCCAACCCTCTCGCCGGGACCACCACCGCCCCCGGTGTGCTCCGGCCCGAAGCCGCGCCCGTAGTCCCTCACCGTAAGCCTGATCTTGCCCCGCTCGTCGGGAGCCATAGGCGCGGCGAGATTGCCGGTCACGCCTTGCGCCGTGCGCTTTTCGAGGGAGAGCTTGACCCTTCTCGTGCCCGCGTGCTTGGCGATGTTGTTCAGGGCCTCCTGCACGACCCGGAATATCGCCGTCTCCGTCGGAGCCGGGAGACGCTCGTCGTCGAGGCCGTCGCGGTAGTAGATCTCCCACCCCTCGGCCCGCAATGCGTCGAGGTGCAGCCGTATCGCGCTCTTGAGCCCGAAGTCGTCGAGCGCCGTGGGCCTGAGGTTGGCGATGATGCGCCGCGCCTCGCCCACGGTTCGGCGCACCAGCCCGGATACGTACTCCAGGTCCTCGCGGCCCTCCTCGGTGCCCGGCGGATGGTAGTGGGCGAAGGCCTGCAGGTGCTGGTGGGCCGCCGCCGCCACCTGCGCCAGGCCGTCGTGCACGTCGTATGAGACGCGCCGACGCTCCTCCTCCTGGGCGACCAGGATCTTGCCGACCAGCTCCTGGAGCTTCCTCTCCCTCTCCATGAGCTCCCGGTACAGGCGGGAGTTCTCCAGCGCCGAGGCCGCCTGGCTGGTCAGGCTCTCCAGGATCTCCACCACGCCCCTCTCGGCCAACTCCTCGGGTCCGTACACCTCGAGCAAGCCCATCACCCTCTCGCGCACCCTCAGGGGCAGGCACAACCCAACGGAAGGGACTGTGTGCGCCCCGTCGGGCGACGCCTCGACGGCCGGGACGAAGACCTGCGTGGCGTCCTTTTCCATGGCGGCCTCTTGGGCATTCCTTATCGCAGGCGCGTAGCGTACCCCAGTTTCGAGATCGTCGAGCCCGATGGAGCGCCAGACGGCGAGGCGGCCGGTAGCGTCGTCGCGCATGGAGATGGCCGCCGCCGCGAAGCCCGAGATGCGCCGCATAATCCCCAACAGGCGCGTGCCGATCTCCTCGGGTTCCAGCGTCGAGCCCAGGATGCTCCCCGCCTCGTGCAGCGCCATGAGCCTCTCCAGGCTGCGCCTGAGCTCCTCCTCGGCTCGCTTGCGCTCGGTGATGTCCTCCATCGTGCCCTCGTAGCCGACCACCCCGCCCGAGACGCCGTCGCGCACGGCCCGGGCATTGGCGGAGACCCAGATCACGGCCCCGCTCTTGCGGAGGATCTGGAACTCGAAGTCGAAGACCTGGCCTTCTTCGCGCAGGCGCCGGGCGAACTCATTCCTCCTCTCCGGATTGACGTAGTGCTGCTCGGCGACGTCGTGCACGGATTGGATCATCTCCTCGGGGGAGCCGTAGCCGAAGATGCGTGCCATCATGGGGTTGGCGGTGACGAACCGGCCATCGAGCGAGGTCTGGAAGATACCCTCGACGGCGTTCTCGAAGATGGAGCGGTACTTCTCCTCGGCCGCGCGCAACTCCTCTCGGGCTCGGCGGCGCTGCCGGCGCTCCTCGGCCTCCCTGAGCGCCCGCTCCACGACGAGGGCGAGACGGGCGAGGTTGTCTTTGGGCACGTAGTCGTGCGCCCCGGCCTTCATGACCTCTACCGCCGCGTCCTCCCCTATGTGCCCGCTGACGATGACGAACGGGACGTCGGGCCACCCCCCCTCGCGCAGCATCTGGAGTGCCGCCGGCGCGCTGAAGCCTGGCATGGCATGGTCGGAGACGACCAAGTCCCAGTCGCGCTCCTCCAGAGCGGCCAGCATCCCCCCGGCGGTGTCGACCCGTTCGTGCGAGACCCGGTAGCCCCCGCGCCTGAGCTCACGTAGCACCAGCAGCGCGTCGTCCTCGGAGTCCTCGACGAGCAAGACCCGCAAGGGTGTCTGCTGCGTCTCGTGGGAAGCCTTGCGGGAACGCGCCGAGGCGCGCGCCGCAGTGTTCGACCGATCGCTTTCGAGCCCGCTCACCCGGCCCTCGCCTTCTCGCTCTTGGCCCCGCCCCTGGCGTCTTTGGCCCCACGTGGCGCGCTCGGGTCGAGCTGGAGGCCGGGGCGCAGGGTGAAGAAGAAGGCGGCGCCCTCTTCGACCTCGCTTTCGGCCCAGATCCTGCCACCATGACGGTGGACGATCCGCTGGACGGTCGCCAGCCCTATGCCGGTGCCGTCGAACTCGCTCTGGGCGTGCAGCCGCTGGAAGGCGCCGAAGAGCTTGCCGGCGTAGGCCATGTCGAATCCGGCCCCGTTGTCGCGCACGTAGTAGACGGGGACGCGCCCACGCCACGTGAGCTCGGGGTCCACCCCGAACTCTATCCTCGCCCTGGAGCGCTTCGCGGTGAACTTGAAGGCGTTCCCGAGCAAATTCTCCAGTGCCACCCGGATCAGGCGCGCGTCTCCCCAGATCTCGAGGCCGTCCTCGATCAGGAACTCCACCCCCCTCTCGGGTCGCGAGTCGCGTAAAGTCTCGGCGACCTCCCGGGCTATGGAGCTGAAGTCCACCTTCTCGCGGCGCAGAGAGCCGCGCGTGACGCGCGAGAGCCCGAGGAGGTCGTCTATGAGACGGCCCATGCGCTGGCTCGACGCCCTGACGCGCCCCAGGTGCTCCTTGCCCTCCTCGTCGAGCTCGTCGCCGTAGTCCTCCAGCAAGATCTGGGAGAAGCCGTCTATGCTTCTTAAGGGCGCCCGGAGGTCGTGTGAGACCGAGTAGGAGAAGGCCTCGAGCTCGCGGTTGGTCGCCTCGAGCTCGCGGTTGGCGTCCTCCAACTCGCGGCTCGCCCTCTCGGCGCGCACCCGGTTGCGCACCAGCACGTAAGTAGTACCGAAGAGCAAGAGGCTTACCCCCAGCCCGCTCAGGAACACGAAGAGCGGCAGCCGGCCTTCTTCACCCATCTGGAACTCCGGCAGCGCCTCGAAGTACACGTTCCACTCCCTGCCCGCCGCGCCGAAGCTGTCGAGCGCGTTGAGGTCGGAGGAGCCGTCCTCCCCCACCGGCAGCCCGGTGACCCCTCTGATAGCCCCGGCGGCCGCCCCGACGAGGGGGTTGCCCACGGGCATCTCCTGGGCGTCCCCCGCCCTCAGGACCCCATCGCCGTCGTAGAGGAGGTGCGCGGGGGAGAAGCTCTCCTCGTCGTCGTAGACCTCGAAGTCTATGGAGGGGGCGGACGGTTGCCCCTCCTGAACGCCCCGAAAGAGCTCCTCCACCGTTATGTAGCAGACGACGAAGCCTTCCAGGGCCCGGCGGCGCTCGGCGACGGTGCCCTGCGGCTCGTCCTGGCGGTAGACCGGCAGGTACGCCACGAGTCCCGGCTCCAACGCGAGGTCCGCCAGGGAGCCCGGCGGCGCCTCCGAGAGCACGAACACCCGGCCCGTCGTCTGCGGCTCCCCCGTGTCGCGGGCCCGATCCATCGTGACGCGGTGCTCGGGCTCCTCGCGGTAGGCATCGTAGCCGAGGAGGCTCTCGTTGGCCGCGTTCATTGGCTCGACGTATTCGATGGGATAGTACTCCGCTCGCTCGCCCCCGGGACGGACGACGCCCGGGAGCCCGTCCTCGAAGGCATCCAACTCCTCCGGCCCCGAGACGCGACTCACGTAGCCCATCGCTTGCACGCCCCCGTAACGCCCCTCGAGGTCTATGCTCTCGACGTAGCCGCGCCACTCCGCCCGCTCCACGGCCTCGCTCGCCGCAAAGAGCCCGCGGGCGCCGAACGTCAGGTCCACGTACGAGTCCACGCGGCGGTCCATCGCGTCGCGCGCCGCGCTCGCCGCCTCGTCGAAGCGCACCCGCTCCTGGGCCTCCACGTTCCCGCTCACGTATCGCGTCGCCAGCAGCGTCAGCGCGACGCCTACCATGAGCACGCCGTAGGCCGCACCGGCGCGCCCGAGGTGCTCGGCGACGGCCCTCGCGAAGCGCCACGCGCTCCCCGACACGGTCCTAGCCCTCGCCCTGGTGCCGCGGGGTCTCGTTGAGGACCAGCCAGTACAGCCCCAGCTGCCGAACCGCCTCGAGGAACTGGGCAAAGTCCACGGGCTTGCGGATGTAGCTGTTCGCCCCGTAACCGTAGCCGTCCACGAGATCCTGTTGCTCCTTGGAGGAGGTGAGGATCACCACGGGCAGGAGCCGGGTACGCTTGTCGGCCCGCATGCGCCTCAAGACCTCCAGTCCATCCACCTTCGGGAGCTTGAGGTCTAACAAGATCACCTGCGGCATGACCGCGAGGTCCCGCCCCTCGTACTCGCCCGCGCCGAACAGGTAGTCCAGTGCCTCGGCCCCATCGCGGGCGACCACCAACTCGTTGCCGATGTTATTCTTTTTGAGGGCCCGCCGGGTCAGAGCCTCGTCGTCGGCGTTGTCCTCGACCAGCAGTATCGTCTTGCCCACCTCTCTCCTCCGGGACGCCAAGCCAAAGTCCCGCGTGCCACACTAACCTGCGGCGTCCACGCCACGTCCTAGAGCGCCGAAAGACCGTTTGCGACATATTGTAGCGGCCCGCTCGCACCACTCGCAACCCGACTCCCGCCAGAGCGTCCCTCCCGGCGACTAGAGAGAAACCACCACTACGTCGCACAGCATATGGTCCACGACGAAATGGGCGGGGCTTCCCAGAGCCCTCTCGACGGATCGCTCGTCGGGGGCTCGTGCGTCCCGGCCGAGCTCGCCCGACGGGTCCACCGGATGCGAAAAACCGGAGACAGTACGTTCGACCTAGTTAAAGGAGCTCGAGCTATGATCGCCAGGGCCGGTGTCGAGGCGCGCAGCGAGGGACCTAATCTTCGGACGAACCGGAGATGGAGCGGAGCCGGACCGGCGCACCATCTGCCGGGCGTGGTGCGGAAGCCGTTTTCGTTCGTATTGGAATGAATGAGCTGATAGTCCGAGTCGCCCCCGGCGTGGTGCCCGGCATGAACACTACCTCCTTCATCTCGGATACACCTGGGCACTGCTTCGGGCCCGATTCCTCGAACGCCGCCGTGATGGAGCTTTCGGTCTCGTCTTCCCCGGCCTCGACCTGCTGGGTGACGTCGATCTGTTCGACGTAGCCGACGGCGCGCTGTTGTTGACCCGGGCGAAGTGAGCGAACACTATCGGATCGTGGGACGCAGGCGACGATCCTGTGAACGCTGGATGGTTCACTGGCCGGATCCAGGGGTCCTCACAGTACCGGTTGTGGCTCCAATGGCGCGAAAGCAGCGAGAGGCCGGGGATGCACCCCGGCCTCTCGCCGATCGGTTCCTGGAAAACGTGTCTAACTCCTGCTCCTTTCGCGAGCAGCAGCCTCTTCCAGCTTACCCCGGTAGGACTCCGCGGTCTCTGGCCCTCCTATCTCGATATCCCCGCTACTCGTAACCTCCCCGAGTAAAGAAGCCGTCTGGCTCAGCGATGCCTCCATGTCGAAGTCGTTGAAGCTGGAGATACAATCCTTAGGAACTACGACGTTGAACCACCTCATGGCGGCGCTGGATGCCGTGTAGTGAACGCATATGTTGGCGACCGTGCCACAGATGATAAGCGTATCGACTCCCCACAGACGCAGCAGGTGCTCCAGATGCGTACCGTAGAAAGCATCGTACCGTGGCTTGCGGATGGTCGCCTCGTCGTCGCGCGGCGCGAGCTCCTCCACCACCTGCCAGCCCCAGCTCTGCTCGCGGCAGTGCTCGCCCCATATGTCCCACTCCGGATCTCCATCCCTGTGCGTATCCTGGATAAAGGCAACCCTCATCCCGGACTCTCGCGCCAGATCCAGCAGGTTCCGTATCGCCGGTATGGTTCCCTGAGCGTCGGGGACGACTAGCGTGCCACCCTCCTTCACGAAATCGTTCTGCATGTCCCCGATTATCAAGGCCGTTCGGCTAGGGTCTACCTGAACGCTATCCTGTACCTCATACTCCGGGACCTCTACCTGCCGGGCCATGGGAACCTCTTTCTCTTCGGGGACCATTCCTAGTTTACCGCACCAGGCATAGAGCTCGTCCCCGTGTTTATCTTCCGGCGGCGTGCCGTCTTGACGTCCGTGCGGGGTATAGCGCTTTATCCACCCGCGGAGCCCCGCCGCCCTTCGCTGGGCCGGGAGGAGTACGGACGAGCGTCCCCGAGAATTGTTTCAGCGCTGTGAAGGGCGGTTAGATTCGTGTTAAATGCGCCGATTATTGCCGCGGCGGCATGCTATCTTGGCGCCCATAGCGTAACGCGCGTCTCCTCCCAGATCCGGCCGCGCCGCTCGCGTCGCGCGCTCTGGTCGCGCTCTTGCTGGCGCTCGCCCTGCCGGGCCTCCGCCCTTCGGCGCCGGTTTTCGCCAGTCATGAGGACGCTCCCTCGGGAGCGGAGCCGGCCGCCACGATGGGGGCGTACCTTACGTCCTTGCGCGGCTCGGACACCGCCGGCGGCTCTCTTGGGGTGGATTACTGGCTCTGAAGCGTCCGTCCCGCCCGAGTTGGACCCCTTGGAGGACCTGGATTCGTCAACGTCAAGCAGGTGGTCCTGCGTCTGGAGCAGGCGGACGAGAGGGGCGCCGTGTTTTTGGTCGCGGCGCAAGATCCGGGCGACGGTGCTGCCCGCTTGGAACCCGAGCAACTTCACCTGCGACCGCCAGGTCCTAGAATGGACCTCCGCGCGGCCGGCACGGACCGGCCAGCGTACCGCGCGGACGAGGCTAACTCAGGCTACGGCGAGAACGTCGGATTGGCCGGGGCGCGTCGCGGGTGTCGAGATCGAGGACCGCACCGAGGGGTGCTCGACGACCTTCGGAGATCCCGGAGCCTCCGGCGAGGTCAGCGATCGTCACGGTCGAGCTCCAGCGCGAGAACTCGACCATGTTCTTCACGCTGGTCTCGGGGGTCTACGAGGTGGTCACGATCGGGCCGATCTCGTTCTTGATGCTGCTGGACCGGGGACGATCTTCGGGGCGCATAGCCGTGCCGGTCGGCGCCCCGGTCCTGAGCGTGCGTGCCGGCGACGCGCTCCCGGGCAGCGACGACGAGATCTCGCTGGTCGGCAAGGTTCATATCGCGGCGATGGCGTTCGTCCTCGCCGCGACCCTGGCGGCTGTCCTCTCGCGCAGGAGCTGGGAGGCCGGCAAGGAGAACCTCGCGCGTCGCCGGGACCGCGCCTGGCTCCTCGCGTTCGGTGCCTCTTTCGCGCTCGTCAACGGCGCCTGATCGCCGCAGCGGTCGTCGCGGGCTGAGAAGCTTCCCGTCGCCCTACTTGCGCCGCCTTAGCACCGGCAGGACCTCCCCGACGACGAGCGCCGAGAGGATGAGGGCGGCCCCGAAGATCTGGACCGAAGCCAGCCTGTCCCCCGCGAGCCAGTACCCGAAGCCGGCGGCGAACACCGGCTCCATCGTGAGGATGACCGCCGTCCTCGCCGCCGGGATCTTCTGCTGCACGAAGGTCTGCGCCCAGAACGCTCCGGCCGACGCGACCAAACCCGTCAGGGCGATGGCGAACCACACCCCCCGCGGCGGCCAGGCCGCGGGCTCGAAGAGGGGCCAGAGGAGGGCAAAGACGAGCGCCATCGTGAGGAGCTGGGCGAAGGCGAGCGAGAGGGCGTCGTGCCCGCCCGCGTAGCGCGAGAGCAACGCTATGTGCAGCCCCAATCCACCTGCGCAGAGGAGGGTGAGGAGGTCCCCGAAGTTCGCTCCGTCGGGCCCACCGCCGGCCAGCAACACCATCCCGAAGAGGCTCAAGACGACCGCCGCGAGCACCAGGCGCGAGAACCGCGCCCCGAAGAGCAGCCTATCCGAGAGTGGCGCGAAGACAACGAAGAGCCCGGTGATAAGCCCTGCGTTCGTCGACGTGGTGTAGAGCAAACCGAGGGTCTGGAAGAGGTAGCCCAGCGCCAAAACGAGACCTATGCCCGCGCCGGTGAGGAGTGTCCCCTTCGTCATCTTCGACACGCGCAGGGGAGCCAGAGCGCCCGCGGCGAGGGCGAAGCGTGCGGCCAGGAAGGGCAGCACGCCGTAGAGGGCGATGGCATCCTGGACCACCACGAACGTCCAGCCCCACACCGCCGTGACACCGACCAGGAGGAGCGTGTACGGGAGCCGCATCCCCCCTATTCTAAGGGAAGTGTTAGTGTACGAGGCG
>JADDPV010000171.1 GCA_016781705.1 Rubrobacter sp. | reverse complement strand
ATCTGTGCATCCAGGGGCCTTTTATCCTGAAGAAGAAGGTGAAAGCCACCATGACGATTCCTCCGATCACGAGGACGGCCTGCAGGATGGGAGGTATGCCCTGGCCGCTTTCGAGCACGCATGCCAGCCGCACCTCCGCTAGCTCGGTGATTAGCGCCACCCCCTCAGCTTCGGAGATCGCCGGCGAGCATCTCGGCCCGCGGGCTCGGCCGGCTCTCCGAGCCCTGCCCCAGAAGGGGTCGCTCTTCCTCCGCCAAGACCTGGTCGTAAGACTCGGCGAGATCCTGAATGCGCGCCCGCTCCGGATCTGGAAAAGGTTCGACGAGCCGGTAGAGCTCTTCCACTTTGCTGGCCTCGCCCAACGTCGTCCCCTGGGCCGCTGTTCACCGCGGCCACGTGAGAAAGAGCGAAAAGGCCAGCGTCACGCCGTACAGCGCCGCGTAGATTATTCCGGTACCGAACGTATCGGGTTCGCGCAGCGGAAGGGGCACCAGGCGTCGCGTGAGGGTCAACACGCGACCGCGAGCAGCACGGAGATCAAAACGACCACCACGCCCCACAAGATTATGGACGTGGTGATCCCCCTCTCCCGCCTCACGCTTTCGCGGCAAGCGATGCAACCCCCCTCCCCGGGCGGGCCCCTCCGCCAGCTAAGACGTCCCGATAACGCCTCTTATCTCATCACGGTCGCGATCCAGAGCGTAGAAGGTGCCGCTTGCTTTGGCCTTCTCGTAGGGCTTGGCGCGCTCCTTTTTCAGGAACCCGGTCTCGAGCATCGCGCCTATGACCTCCCGGATCTCCTCCTGAGAGAGCTCCAACTCGCCCCTCTCGTCGAGCTCGCGGATGCTGCCGAAGATCTCCACGTAAGAGGCCGGCTGCCTGAGCCTCGCCACGCCACGCGTGATAGTCCCGAACTCGTATGGTGTCAGGTCTTCCGCAAGATCGAAGCCCGCCTGTTCCGCCGCTACCGGAGCTTCCTCTGCTTCTTGCGGCGCGGTCTCCGCCTCGGCCGCGCCGTCCCGCCGGGGCCGGTCGCCGTTGGCCCTGCCGTCGTTAGCGCGAGCGGGCTCCCGGGCGGCCTCCTCCCCTCTCTGCCGGGGCTCCTCGGCTGCGAGGTCGGACTCCGGAGCCTCGGGGACCTTCTCGTCGGGCAGGTATACCTGCAGCTCCAGGTCTTGGTCCACCGTGTTCACCAGCCCCCGGCGCTCCGCCTCGACTACGAAGTCTTTGAACTTCTTGAAGCCCTCGTTTCGCTCGTCAAAAGAGCCGAGCTGCACGATCATCTGCTGCTTGACCTGCCCGAGCACGCGGGTCTTCCCGCCCTTCTTGAGGGCTTCGACCGCCCGCACCAGCTCACCGTAAGGGTCGGACACCTTCTTCTTCGGCTCCCTCTCCCGCGCCCGCGCCGCCCGCTCCTCCTCCAGCAGCGACGCGTAGGAGATGAACTCGTCGGCCGACTCGATCAGGTGGTACGAAGTCGCTTCGGAGACGCCTATGACCACGACGTTCTTTCCCCGGCTGCGCAGCAGGCTCACGAGCGGGATGAAGTCGCCGTCCCCGGTCACCAAGACGTAGGTGTCCACCTGCGGGTGGTAGTGCAGGAAGTCCGAGCACTCTACGGCGAGCATCACGTCTATCGAGTTCGTGCGGCGCTTCTGCGAACGACCGCCCGGGAAGTACCGCGCGGAGATGTAGCGCGGCGAGATGCCGTTGGAGTAGAGCGTCGGCGGAGCCTGACGGAAATCGCCGTCGGTCCAGTCCGCGTAGGCCGTCGCCGAGACGACGCGACCGTACTCGCGAGACTTCTCCAGGATCGCCGAGACGTTCGGCTTCGCGCCGTACTCGGTGACCGTGGAGATGTAGATGTTCTCCCAGTCTATAAAGACCGCCAAGTCTTCTGGCATAAGTTTGTTTTCCTCACGTAGTGAGAGAGGCCCGGATCCCCGGACCTCTCGGATGTTTACACGTTGTATCTCTCGCGCAGCGGTATCGCCGTCTGCGCTAAGGTCTCCTCGTCGAGCTCCGCTTCGACCCACAGGAGGCCCTCCTCGCCCCCGAGGTCACCGGAGAGGTCGAAGGACGCCACGATAGTCGCCGGTCCCTCCTCGCCGCTCAACCACACCGAGTACTCCACCGACTCCTCCAGGACCTCACCGTCCTCGTCGGTGACTAGGATGCGCGCCCGCCGCTCGCCCCCGTCGGCGTGCTCGCAGCCCTCGAACTTGGCATACACGACGAAGTGCAGGCCCTCCGCGCCGGGCCTGAGCTCGTCGAGGATTCCGAAGAGGGTCAGCCTGCCGTCGAGCTCGGCGCAACCCTCGGCCAGGACCAGCGCCGTACACTCGACGACGCCGTCGCAGGGCTTCGCGTTATACACGGATCACACCTCCCCGTCGGCCGCCGCGCCGTCCGTCGAGCCGTTCTCGGACGGAGCGGAGAGCTCGTCGCCCGCGATCTCCTCCAGCGTCAGCTCTTCGCCCCTACCGTCTTCGGCCGCGCCCCTGCTCTGGACGACCTTCGCGATCGCGCTGACAGAGTCCCCCGAACGCAGGTTCATCACCCGAACGCCCTGGGCGCTGCGCCCCTGGCGGGAGACCGACTCGGCGTCTATGCGGATCGTGGTCCCGAAGTTCGAGACGATCACGAGCTCGTGCAGGTCGGGCCGGACGATCCTCACGCCAGCGAGCTTGCCCCTCTCGCCGTTGGTCTTCATGGAGATAATGCCCTGGCCGCCACGACCCTGCGCCCGGTACTCCGAGAGCGCAGTGCGCTTTCCGAAGCCCTTTTCGGTGATCATGAACAAGTCCGCTGGGGAGCCGCCGGAGACCACGTCCATGCTCAGGACCGCGTCATCGCCCTTGAGCGCGATGCCCTTGACGCCGCCGGTAGCCCGGCCCATGGGGCGCGTGTCGCCCTGGGAGAAGCGGATGCCCATGCCGCTCCTAGTCACCAGCACGACCTCGTCGCCCTCCGAGGCGTGCCTGACCGAGATCAACTCGTCCCCGTCGGAGAGGTTGATTGCGATGATGCCTGTCTCCTTGAGCGGCGTATTGTAGTCGCCGAACGCGGTCTTCTTGACGATGCCATTGCGTGTCGCGAAGAGGAGGTACTGAGCCTCCGCGAAGTCCTTCGTCTGGATGACCGTCGCGATCCTCTCGTCCTGCGCGAGCGGCAACAGGTTGGCGATGTGTCGCCCCTTGGCCGTCCGGCTCATGCGCGGGAGCTGGTGGACCTTCAGGCGGTACACCTTGCCCTTGTTGGTGAAGAAGAGCATGTAGTGGTGCGTCGTGGTGATGAAGAGGTGCTCTATGTAGTCGCCCTCTTTGAGCTCCATCCCGGCCACACCCACGCCGCCGCGGCCCTGCTTGCGGAAGGTGTTGACGGGGACGCTCTTAAGGTAACCACCGTTGGAGATGGAGATGACCATCTCCTCCTCGGCGATCAGGTCCTCCACCTCGAAGTCCGCGCCCTCGTCGATCGTGACCTGGGTTCGCCGCTCGTCGCCGTAGGCCGCCTTGACCTCCAACAACTCCTCCTTGACGATCCCGAACACCTTCCCGGCGTCGGCGAGCACGCCCTCCAGGTACTCGATCTTCTCGACCAGGTCCCGGTGCTCCTCCTCGACCTTGCGTCGCTCCAGCGCCGTCAGCCGCTGCAAGCGCAGGTCCAGGATCGCCTGCGCCTGACGCTCGGAGAGCTTGAACTGCTTCATCAGGTTATTGCGCGCCGTCTCCACGCTGCGGCTCCGCCGGATCGTCGCCACCACCTCGTCCAGGTTAGATAGCGCGACGAGCAACCCTTCGAGGATGTGTGCCCGCGCCCGCGCCCTGGTCAGCTCGTAACGCGTCCGGCGGGTGACGACCTCGAACTGGTGGGCGACGTAGTGCTCGAGGACCTGCTTGTAGGAGAGCGTCTTCGGGACGCCGTCCACGAGGGCGACGAGGTTCACCCCGAAGCTCTGCTGCATCTGGGTGTGCTTGTAGAGGTTGTTCAGGACGACCTTCGGCACCGCCTCGCGCTTGAGCTCGATGACGATGCGCATCCCGTTGCGGTCGGATTCGTCGCGCAGGTCCGAGATATCGGTGAGCTTGCGCTCCTTGACGAGCTCGGCGATCTTCTGCAACAGATAGCTCTTGTTGACCTGGTAGGGGATCTCGGTGACCACGATCTGGGTCCGGTTCCCCTTTATCTGCTCGGTGTGCGCCTTTGCCTGCACCCGCACCGACCCTCGCCCGGTGGTGATGGCGTCCCGGATACCGCGCAGGCCCACGATCACGCCGCCGGTCGGGAAGTCCGGCCCCTTGATGTGCTTGGCGAGCGCCTCGTCGTCCAACTCGGGGTCGTCTATCAGGGCGACCGTCGCGTCCACGACCTCGCCGAGGTTGTGCGGCGGGATCTTGGTCGCCATTCCTACCGCGATGCCGTCGGAGCCATTGACGAGCAGGTTCGGGAAGCGCGCCGGTAGGACCTCCGGCTGCCGCAGGCTCTCGTCGAAGTTCGGGACGAAGTCGACCGTATCGGAGCTTATGTCTCGCAGCATCTCGGTCGCCATCCGAGTGAGCCGCGCTTCGGTGTAGCGCATCGCGCCCGGCGGATCGCCGTCCACGCTCCCGAAGTTGCCCTGCCCGTCCACGAGCGGATACCTGAGCGCGAAGTCCTGCGCCATGCGCGCCAGCGTGTCGTAGATCGCCTGGTCACCGTGCGGGTGGTACTTACCCATGACCTCGCCGACGACCGTCGCGCTCTTGCGGTATGGCCGGTTGGGCTGCAGGCCCACGTCGTGCATCGCGTACAGAACTCGCCTGTGGACCGGCTTCAAGCCGTCGCGCACGTCCGGGAGCGCGCGCGAGACGATCACGCTCATCGCGTAGGAGAGGAAGGAGTCTTTTAGCTCGTCCTCTATCGAGTGAGGCTGTATGTTCCCCGAGAAAGTATCAAGCATCCAGGTTCTTCACCTCTCTGGCGTTCTCCTCTATGAACTGCTTGCGCGGCTCGACTTTGTCGCCCATGAGCGCCGTGAAAAGCTCGTCGGCGACCGCCGCCGACTCGACCGTAACCTGGAGCATCGTCCGGTTCTGCGGGTCCATCGTCGTCTCCCAGAGCTGGACCGGATTCATCTCCGAGAGACCTTTGAAGCGGGCGATGTTGGCGTTTCCGTTGGCGTTCAGGCGCGCCAGGGTCTCCCGAAGCTCCGCGTCGTTCTTGGCGTAGTAGTCGCGGCGGTTGTGCGTGATCTTGTAGAGCGGCGGCAAGGCGATGTAGACGTAGCCGGCCTCGATCAACTCGGGCATGTTGCGGTACAGGAACGTCAACACCAGCGTCCGGATGTGGCTACCATCCACGTCGGCGTCGGCCATGATGACGATCTTGTTGTAGCGGGCGCTCTCGAGGTTGAAGGTCTCCCCCACGCCCGCCCCGATCGCGCTGATGATGGCCTGTATCTCGGTATTCGAGAGGACCTTGTTGATATTGGCCTTCTCGACGTTGAGGATCTTGCCGCGTAGCGGCAGTATCGCCTGGAAGTTCCGGTCCCGCCCCCCCTTGGCGGATCCGCCCGCCGAGTTGCCCTCGACGATGTACAACTCGCTTCTGGCCGGGTCCTTCGAGGAGCAGTCCGCCAGCTTGCCCGGCAGCGTCGAGCTCTCCAGATAACCCTTGCGGATGGTGTCGCGCACCTTTCGCGCCGCCTGACGCGCCCGCGCCGCCTGCAACGCCTTGTTGATGATCGCCTTCGCCTCGCCGGGCCGCTCTTCCAGGAACTCGGCGAGGAAGCGGTTGGTGTTGCTCTCGACGAGGCCCTTGACCTCGGTGTTCCCCAGCTTGGTCTTGGTCTGCCCCTCGAACTGCGGCTCGGAGAGCTTGACGCTGATCACCGCCGCCAGCCCCTCCCGGATGTCGTCGCCGGTGAGGCTCTCCTCTTTCTCTTTCAACAGCCCCTTCTGCCGCGCGTACGCGTTCACCGTGCGTGACAGCGCGCTGCGAAACCCCGACAGGTGCGCCCCGCCCTCGTGTGTATTGATGTTGTTGGCGAACGTGAAGACGGAGTCCTGGAAGCCCGAGTTCCACTGCAAAGCGACCTCGACGGCTCCGGCCTCCTCCTCGCTCTCGAAGTAGAAGACCGTCTTGTGTACCGGATCCTTCGCCTCGTTGATGTGCGCCACGAAGTCCCGGATGCCGCCCTCGTAGCGGTAGGAAACCTCCCGGCCCTCCTCGCGCTCGTCCACGAGCCGTATGAGGAGCCCCTTGTTCAAGAACGCCGACTCGCGGAACCGCCGCGAGAGCGTATCGAACGACAGCTCGGTCGTCTCCGTGAAGACCTCCGGGTCGGGGGCGAAGCGGATGGTCGTTCCGGTCCCCTCGCCCTTCTCAAGCTTGCGGGACTCGCCCAGTTCCCCCGTCGGGAACCCGCGCTCGTAACGCTGCACCCAGACGTGTCCCTCACGCTTGATCTCGATCTCCAGCCACTCCGAGAGCGCGTTGACTACCGACGCGCCGACGCCGTGCAGCCCGCCGGAGACTTTGTAGCCCTGCCCGTCGAACTTGCCACCGGCGTGCAGCGTGGTCATGATAACCTCGGCGGCGGACTTGCCGTACTTGTCCATCCTGCCGACCGGCATCCCGCGCCCGTCGTCGGTGACGGACACAGAGTCGTCCGGATGCACCGTGACCAGTATCGTCGAGCAGTGCCCGGCGAGGGCCTCGTCTATGGAGTTGTCGACGATCTCCCAAACGAGGTGGTGCAGCCCCCTGGGTCCTGTCGAGCCGATGTACATCCCCGGCCGCCGCTTGACGGCCTCCAATCCTTCCAAAACCTGGATGGAACTCGCATCGTACTCGCTCTTGGCATTCTTGGAAACAGGGTTAGCCGCCAACGAACCACACCCTCCTAGACCCGTAAATAAACGAAACGCTCGAACCGATCTCTACAATTAACCTTTGCACTGGGAGATTGTAACACAACCATTGCGTTTTCCAAGCCCAAGATTGCTGGTTTACGGCTTATCTAAGCCGTTCCTCGCTCTCGCGCCGCCCTTCCTGCACCACCCCTGGTGGCGTCGGAGATCGCGCCACCAGATATGCGTAGAACCCGCGCCCGCTCCAGGACCTCCTCGTCGAAGTACTCCAGGTTGGTCGTGGAGATGACCGCCTGCGTGCTCTGCAGGAAGTACCCCGAGAGATACCCTCGCCGCTCCTCGTCGAGCTCGCTCATCACATCGTCGAAGAGCAACACCGGGTCCCGTCCCGTCTCCCCCCTCAAGTACTCCCGCGCCGCGAACTTCAAGGCCAGCGTCGCCAGCCGCTGCTGCCCCTGCGAACCGTACGTTGTCATGCTCACCCCCCCGAAAAGCACCGCGAAGTCGTCGCGATGCGGTCCCACCGAGGTATTGCCTCGCTCTGTATCGGCCCTGTGAGCCTCTCTGAGCGCCTCCGCGTACCCTTCGAGGGTTGCACTATACGAATAGGCAATCGCGGCCTTCTCGGGGCCGTACAGCGTCCTCACGGCCTCCCCGAAAAGCTCCCCCAGGGGCCCGACCGCCCTCTCGCGGCCCCGCAGGACCTCCGAGCCGAGCTGCACGACCTTACGGTCCCAGGTCGCGAGGGTCTTCTCGGAGGAGAAACCGTCCCGGATACGTCGCAAGAGCTGGTTGCGCTGCCCCACCGCCTTCGCGTACTCGGCGATGGCCCGGGAGTAGGCCGGCCGCAGGGACGAGAGCAAGGCGTCGAGGAACTCGCGGCGGTCGGACGGCGCGCCTTTGACGATCCTGATGTCGTCCGGGAAGAACGTAACGACTCGGACGCCCGCGCCGCCGGCGGCGTAGTGCGCCAGGGATTGCGCCGGAGCGCCGTCCACGCTGAGGCGTTTCTTCTGCCCGGGAGCGTAGCCCACGGCGACCTTGCGCTCCTCTCCCTCACTGCCGTCTCCGTCGAGGACCACGCGCATCTCGGTGCGGGCGAAGTCCTGTCCCCATCGGACGGCCTCGGGGTCGTTGGGGGTGCGGGGCGAGGAGCCGGTGGCGGTGAAGGAGATGGCTTCGAGGAGGTTCGTCTTGCCCTGGGCATTGTCGCCGACGACGATGTTCAGGCCTGGGGAGAGGATCGCAGTAGCGTCGGCGTAGTTCCGGAAGTTGACGAGTCGCAAGGCACGGATGAATGCGCTCAAGGATCCGTCACCTCCAACCTCTCCTCCCCTACCTCCACGATGTCGCCCTCACGGAGCTTGCGGCCGCGGCGCTTTTCGACCTCGCCGTTGACGGTGACTTCGCCGGTCTGCACCAGGACCTTGGCTTCCCCGCCGGTGCCGGCGATGCTGGCGGCCTTGAGGGCCTGGCCGAGGGTGATGCCGGGGGGAACTTTCAACCTAGCCGCGGGAGGGGTCGCGCATCGGCATGATCAGGTAAAGGAAGTCCGCCTCCTCGCCGTCCGGGGACTCCGGGGTTATAAGCCCGGGCTTGAGGGACTCGTTGAGCTTGAAGACGACGTTCTCGGAGTCCACGGCCGAGACGCCGTCCAGGAGATAACCCGGGTTGAACGAGATGTGGAACTCCTCCTCGCCGGTCGAGCTCGCCGGCAGCGTCTCGCGCGCCTCGCCGACCTCCCCGTTCCTCACCGAGACCTCGACCGCGCCCTCGGTAAAAGCGAGGCTCACGGGCACGGGCGGCGTCTGGCGGGCGGCGAAGAGGTTGACGCGGCGCAAGGTATCCATCAAGTCCTCACGGCGGACGGAGATCTCGCGCTCGAACGTGGCTGGCAGCAAACGCCGATACTCCGGGAAGTTCCCCTCTATCAGGCGCGTCCCGAAGAGCTCGTCCCCGATCCTGAACAGCGCCTGGTTCTCCGAGAGCGCCACGTCGACCTGCTCCTCGTCGGACTGCGCAAAGATGCGCCCGACCTCCTGCATCGCTCGCGCCGGGATGATCGCCTCCCGTGCTCCATCGAACGTGGTCGCCAACCCGGTCTCCTTGATGCTGAGCCGGTAAGAGTCCGTCGTTACCATACGCACCCGCGACTCCTCGAAGCTAACCAGTATGCCGGTCAAGACCGGCCGTGTCTCGTCCCTCGAATACGACCGCGAGACCTTCTCGACGGTCTCCACGAGCGCGTCGCCGCCCATCTTGAAGGCCGAACCCTCGTCGAACCGGGGCAACTGGGGGAAGTCCTCGGCAGCGTAGGCGCGGATGCGGTACTCGTTCTCACGCGCCTTGAGGCGCACCGTCCCCGCGGCGCGGTCGTGCTCCAACGAGATCTCCCCGGCCGGCAACGAGCGCACCACGTCGTTGAAGATGCGCGCCGGCACCACCACCCGCCCCTCCTCGGAGACCTCCGCCGGCGAACTGGTCTGGATGGAGACCTCCATATCTGTTGCCGAGAGCCGCACCGTCTCACCCCGAGCCTCTAACAAGATCCCGCCAAGCAACTGTATCGGCGAGCGAGCCGATACCCCCCGCGACGCCAACGCCAGCTTCCTGCCAAACAACTCTGTGTTACAGACCACCCTCATTGCACCACCTCCTACCCTTATTATTACTGTTAAGATCTTATATCTCTTATACTAATACTAATAATAAGGGCTGTGGATAGTGTGGATAACTTCCAGATCCCGCTTACCTAAGCCCAAAACTTGTCAACAACGCTGTGGAAGAAATTGTGGATAACCGGCCTTTCCCTGTGGATAGAATGTGGATAACTACCTCACTTATCCACACCCCCGAGTTATCCACATTTTCTTCCACAACTTTATCCACAGGCTGCACCCCTCTTATCCACAGGTTTATCCACAGGATATTTCGTTCAGAGGAGGTATTTAGGGAGAATTTTCCTTGGAAATTGACGGTTTATCCACAGGCGGCGATTTTTATCCACAGTTTTTGTGGATAACCGTACGATTTGGCGACTCTTGCGGAGAGAGTTATCCACGACGGCGGAGAAGGCTGTGGATGACCTGTGGATAAAATAAGAAACGTGTGTATCGTAAGCGTGGCAGATTTACCCCCCTGGGGGGAGGGGTAAGGAGAAGTTCGAGGGCGCGGAAGGCAAAGGTGGCACGTCGATTGTTGGCTCTTGGGGTGCTTTCGCTGCTGCCTATGGCCGGGGGTGGCCGCTCCTCTCAGCGTTTGCTTTTGACTTGGTAGGTGATCTCGTGGATCTGGTTGAAGACGTCGCGGTCGCTGTTTATGAGTTTGGCGATCTTGGAGGTCGAGTGCATCACGGTAGAGTGGTCGCGGCCGCCGAAGGCGCGACCGATCTTGGGTAGTGACTCGTCGGTCAGCTCGCGGCACAGATACATCGCGACCTGTCGCGGGTAGGCGAACCGCTTCGAGCGGCTCGCCCCCACGAGGTCGGATTTTTGGATCCCGAAATAGCGGCAGATCTCGTGCTGTATCAGCTCCACCGGGATCTCGCGGTACGCTGCATCCAACAGGATGTCCTTCAAGACCTCCTCGGCCAGAGCCACGCTCACCTGCCTCCCGTAGAGCGAGGCGTAGGCCAGGATGCGGATCAGCGCCCCTTCGAGCTCCCGGATGTTGGTCGAGACCTTCGAGGCGATGAACGTCAAGACCTCGTCGCCCACCTCCAGGCGGTCCATCATCGCCTTCTTGCGCAGGATGGCGATGCGAGTCTCCAGGTCCGGCGGCTGGACGTCCGTGACCAAGCCCCACTCAAAGCGCGAGACTAGGCGCGCCTCCAGCGTCGGGATGTACTTCGGGTGTCGGTCGGAGGTGATGACGATCTGCTTGTTCTCCTCGTAGAGCGCATTGAAGGTGTGGAAGAACGCCTCCTGCGTCTCGATTTTGCCCTCCAGGAACTGTATGTCATCTATGAGCAATACGTCGTTCTCGCGGTAGCGGCGCTGGAAGTCGAGCGGCGCGTTGTCTCGGACGGAGTTGATGAAGTCGTTGGTGAAGTTCTCGCAGGTGACGTACTTGACGCGCATCGTCGGGTCCTGGTCCTCGACGTACTGCCCGACGGCGTGCAGGAGGTGCGTCTTGCCCAGGCCAACACCACCGTAGATGAACATAGGGTTGTAGACGACGCCCGGGGTCTCGGCGACCGCCAGGGCAGCCGCGTGGGCGAAGCGGTTTCCTGCTCCGATCACGAACGTGTCGAAGGTGTACTTGGCCTTGAATGGGCGCGGCATGCGCGCACTCCTGACGAAGTCAGCCCCGTCGGCGCCCCAACCGTTCTCCCTCCTCCCGCCGCCCGAGGCGTCTATGCTGACGATAAGGCTTGCGTCCTCACTGCCTAGAGTAGAGTCCAGAGCGTCCTCGATCAACGCCTTGAATTTGCTCTCGATGTACTCCTTGGCGAAGGAGTTGGGGACGGAGATCTCCAACCGGTCCTCATAGAGTCTTACGGGCCGCGTACCCTCGAACCAAGTCCTCAAGGCGGAGACCTCTACGTGTTCCGAGACGCGTTCGAGGACCTCCGTCCATACGTCTTCTACGGGGCGCTGCACAGGCTACTTCACCCAGTCTTCGACGATAGCCTCGACAAGGTCGTACCCGAGCGGCGTTATGCTGCGCTTCCCCGACTCGGCGCCGGCGACGAGGCCGTGCTCCTCCAGGACCGAGAGGTCGCGGTACGCGGTGCTGACGCTGATCTCCAGCCTCTCCGCCACCGTAGAAGGGCCGACTTCGCCGGACTCCAGTACCGTGATCAAAACCCTCTGCTGCCTCTCGGAGATGTTCATCCTCGGCACGGCATCGGGATACCTCCGTCGCGGAGGTGACGCCTGGACGGGTGGTATCGTATCGTCGCTTGGCGCCTTCCCGGAGCCTCCAGCAGAGATGGTGACGACGGTCCCGCCGCCGATGTTGTCTTCGATGGTGACTGTCCCTCCCGCTTTCTCGGCGGCGGCGCGCGCGATGCCCAAGCCTGCGCCGACGCCTCGGATCTCCTCTACCGCCTCCGTGCTGGCCCCGGAGAACCCGAACTCGAACGCCCGATCTTTGCGCGAGATCCCCACTCCCCTGTCCGAGACCCTTATAACATTTCCTCCCTCGAGGACCGATATGACCACGCCCTTATAGTCGGCGTGAATGAGGTTATCCACAACCTCCCTCACCGCTGGTTCTGGCACACGCCCCCCGGCCACCTCTACCTTCTGCATGACGAGCCTGGTGAACTTCTCGCCGGCCGCGCGTGGCCCGGATGCCGATACCTCGATCACTTCCGGCTCTCCGCTCTCGGGATACACGGCGACCTTCACACCGACCCCGGCCTCTGCGGCCTCCCTGGCTGTCCCGCCGACGTTCATCATCCCCGGCTGGATTATGGCGTACCCCTTACCAACACGCTAGACCTGTAGGAAAGAAAATCAAAATTTGCAGGTTATTGTCATAGTTTTCCACAATGTTTTCCACAGCTGTGGAAAACTCGGCGCCGGTGACTGCCTTCGACACCTTTTCGTCTAGATTAGGCCCTACGAACGGCAGCGTGCAGGGTTCGACGTGGGATAGGTGCTGCGTGTGAAAAGGCGATTTGCAGAGATTTCATTGGCTAGATA
>JADDPV010000233.1 GCA_016781705.1 Rubrobacter sp. | reverse complement strand
CGTCAGGATCGTCGAAGACCTCGGCACGGTCGAGGTGCCGTGCGGCAAGCTAGATTGCCGGGCGAACTGCATCGAGTACCTGGTCGAGGCTGCGAGGAGAAACAACCGCGCCGGCTACGCCCTGACGGAGTGCAAGATCTCCCCGCTCGTCAGCATAGTTTAGCTTTCAGAACTTCAGCTTATCCGCTCCGAGCAAAAGGCGCGGTTCGTCGCTTCCAGCCGCTTCACAAGTCCCTCTTGGCCAGAACGTGAGCGTTTCACCAAACATGTCCGGGCGGCGATTCAGGCGGCAAAGGGCTGACAAGCTGCCCGGCGGCTTCTAGAAATCCTCCTCGAAGGAGTGACTCCGGGGTACGGGGCTCGGGCGGTTGGCGGCGTAAAGGCGGTAGAGGAAGTTGCCGCCGAAGGGGGCGAGCATGAGGCCGGCGAGCATAGCGGGCAGGAGGTCGCGGGCGAAGGTCCAGGCGATGAGCAATGGGTATCCGGGCGAGAAGTTGGAACTCTTTATGAGCGCGAGGGGGTCGAGGACGCCGCCCTGCGGGAGCACGCCGAACTGATATGCGCCCATCGTGAGGAGGGCGGAGATGAAGCCTATGGAGAGCGCGAAGGCGAGGCTCAAGGCGAGTGATTTCCCAAGGTCGGGACCGGAGTAGACCGGCGAGGGCCGCGGCGCCCCCCAGCCCAGCGCCGCCGAAGACGAGGCCTTGCGGCGCCGGAGCAGGAAGGCCCCGAAAAGCGGGCCGCCGATGATGCCGGCGAGGAGGCCGGAGAGCATGTAGACGAGGGCAAGCATGGTGAGGTTGCCCTCGCCGGTCTGCTCGTTAGAGAAGAGCAGAAGCAACACGGGGGACGGGAAGAGGCTCTTTACGATGGTGTAGCCGAGGCCGTAGGCAGCCCCGAACCCCAGGAGCTTAGCGTACAACGGTTCCCTCCTTGCCACGAACGTCGTCCCCGGCGTTGCTGCCTCCGACCGCGCGTTCGACGAGCGGCCCGAAGAAGGGACCGAGTATGAGCCCTCCGACCAGCGCGTAGACGAAGGCCGAGAGGGCGACGAAGAAGCTGCCCAGGAACACCCTCGGGCTCATCAACACCGAAACCTCGACCGTGTCCTTCAGTGTGAAGCCGGAGATCGTCACCGCCATCAGCGCCCAGAACAGCAGCGCCACTACCGCCCCGCCGATCAGCCCCTGTAAAACCCCGTTCTTGACGCCCGAAAGCAGCCAGGAGAGCGCGCCTTTTGCGGCGGTCTTCCCAGCGGACGCCCTCCTCACCGCGCGCCGTCCGGCGACGAGGGTGCCGACGGCGCCGCTCACCGCAGCGGAGGCGAGTGTGGCGGCGAGAAAGCCGGTGACCCGGTAAGGGTCGGCCATGACGAGCGCGGGAACGGCCGCCAGGGCGAGTCCCCAGAGGGCGCCGAGCAGGAGGAGCCTGTTGCGCGCGTGCGGCGTCATCACCACGAATGGTAGCCCGTAAGCAGCTTTGCGGCAGCGACGCCGTTCACGCGCAGCGGAGCGGTTACTCCGCTGCTGCCGTGTTGGCGGCCTCGGCGCTCTCGTCGATCCAAACGGTCTTGACGTTGACGAACTCGTGGATGCCATAGTGGGAGAGCTCGCGACCGTAGCCGGAGTTCTTGACACCGCCGAAGGGCACCTCCGGGCTGGACTCGACTATGTGGTTGATGTAGACCATGCCGGCCTCCAGCTCGTTCGTGAACCGCTCGCGCTCCGAGGGGTCGTTGGTCCACGCCGAGGAGCCAAGGCCGAACGAGGTGTCGTTGGCGAGGGCTATCGCCTCGTCTATGTCGCGCGCGGAAGAGGGAGGCGACGGGACCGAAGATCTCCTCCTCGTGAGCGGGCGAACCTTTGGGGATATCGGTGATGACGGTCGGCGGGTAGAAGTTGCCGGGTCCTTCCTCGGGCTTGCCGCCGGTGAGGACCCGAGCGCCGGCCTCGACGGTCTTCCTCACCTGGGAGTCCACGTCTTCGAGCATCTGCGGGGTAGCCAGCGGCCCCATGTCCGTGTTCTCGTCCATAGGGTCGCCGACCTTGAGATTCTGCATCGCCTCGACGTAGCGGCGCGTAAAGTCTTCGGCTATCTCCTCGTGCACGATGAAGCGCTTGCCGTTGATGCACGACTGGCCGTTGTTGAGCGTGCGCGCCGTGACGGCGGCGGTGACGGTCTCGTCGAGGTTCGCGGAGGGCATCACGACGAACGGGTCGCTCCCGCCCAGCTCCAGGACGCTCGGCTTCACGTTCGCGCTCGCCTCGCCGCCGACCTGCCGGCCCGCGGGCTCGCTGCCGGTCAGCGTCACCGCCCGCACGCGCGGGTCGTCTATCACGGCCTCGACCTGCGAGGAGCCTATGAGCAGCGTCTGGAAGACGCCCTCGGGGAAACCGGCCTGGTGGATGACTTCTTCTATGGCGAGGGCGCACTGGGGGACGTTCGAGGCGTGCTTGAGGAGGATGACGTTACCGGCCATAAGCGCGGGGGCGGCGTTCCTAAAGGCCTGCCAGTACGGGAAGTTCCAGGGCATGATCGCCAGGATGGGCCCTATGGGCTGGTAGCGGACGAAGGCCCTTGCGCTCTCGACCTGGGCGGGCTCGTCAGCGAGGAACCGCGCGGCATTCTCGGCGTAGTAGCGGCAGCCACGGGCGCACTTGTGGACCTCGGCTTTGGCCGCGACGAAGGTCTTGCCCATCTCCAGGGTGGCGATACGCCCCAACTCCTCGGTCCTCTCTTCGAGGATCTCCGCCGCCCGCGACATCATCCGCGCTCGCTCCTCCAGCGGCGTCTCCCGGTACTCGCGGAAGGTGTCGGCGGCGATGGCTATCTTGCGGTCCACTTCCTCCTCGGTGAGGGCGTCGAAGGTCTTCAATTCCTCACCCGTCGCCGGGTTGACCGATGCTATCGCCATGATCTCTGGTCCTCCGTTCTGCTGATGTCTGGACCTCAGGTAGTCTATATACTCCCGAAGCTGCGGCGTCACGCGCCTCGTGGTGGCGGATGGGCCGTTGTCGGGGAGATGGAGCGAAAGGAGGGACGGCGGCCGCCGATTCTCGGGCGCAGCGCCGGCTCTATGCTTCGGCGGTTTCGCCCTCCTTGTGGGCTTCGAGCAGCGCGTTCAGGCCGCGGGAGAGGGCGGCGAGATCCTCGGATTCCATGCGCTCCAGGACGGGCTCGGAGAGGGCGCGCCACGAGGTGGTGAGCTGCTCGATAAGCCCCTTGCCCTCCTTCGTGGTCCTCACCAGCACGACCCGCCGGTCCTGGGGCTCCATGAGGCGCTCCACGAGGCCACGATCCACGAGGCGGTCCACGAGCACCGTAGCGTTCGAGAACGAGCCGCCCAGCTTGCGCGCCAACTCGCGCATCCGGATCGCCTCCTCTTCCGAGATCAGGAGCAAAGCCTTGAACTGCGGCGTGGACATGTTCAACTCCAGCCACGGTCCCGCATCCCAGATCGCACGCCGGTGTACGATCTCGTCCTGCAACTCCAGAATGTTTTGTATCTCTTCTTTTCTACCCATACCCGCAATACTACTCTCTTTCCTAATCTTCGCCAGCAACATTATGTTCGGAACAGATGAATGCTGCCGGATCTGGAGCCGGCAGCGGTTAAAATACAGCTCCATGAGCGAGAAGACCGGTCGAGGAGCCCGCCGCGAGCCCGCCGACGACCCGCGCGAGGCGAGGCGCGTGCTCGAGGAGGGCGCGCGCGCCAGGGGTTTCGACCTCGTCGGCGTGACGGGCGCGGAGCCCTTGAGGCGGGGCGGCGAGCGCCTGAGGGAGTGGCAGGAGGCCGGGATGGCGGCGGACATGGGCTACATGCATCGTCCCGCAGAGCTGCTCTCGGATCCGAAGAGGCTGCAGAGCAGCGCTCGGAGCGTGGTGTCTTTGGGGGTCTCGTACTACCCGGGGGAGCATTCGGCGAACGAGGGGGGCGGCGGGCGGGTCGCGCGGTACGCGTGGGGTCGGGACTACCACGAGGTCATAAAAGGGCGTCTGTTCGAGCTGCGCGCGGAGCTCGAGGAGGCTTTGGGGGCGAGGGTCAAGGCGCGGGCGTTCACGGACGCGGTGCCGCTATTGGAGCGTTCGGCCGCCCAGAGGGCTGGGTTGGGCTTCTTCGGACGCAACTCTTGCCTCATAAACGGTAACGTGGGCTCGTACTTCTTCATCGCGGACCTGCTCGTGGACCTGGAGATAGAGCCGGACGCGGAGGGGACGGGCACCTGCGGCCGATGCACGCGCTGCATGGTCGCGTGCCCCACGGGGGCCATAAAGGCGCCCGGCGTCGTGGACGCGCGGCTGTGCATCTCGTACCTGACCATCGAGAACGGGGGCGAGATTCCGCGCGATCTCAGGCGCAAGGTCGGCGACTGGGCGTTCGGCTGCGACGTGTGTCAGGAGGTCTGCCCGTACAACAAGCGCAAGGCGACGGTGAGCCGCTGGCCCGAGTTCTCCGCGGCAGCGGGCGCGGGACCGTACCTGGAGATAACGGAGGTCCTGAAGATACGGACCGACGAGGAGTTCGAGGCGCGCTTCGGGGGGACGCCGCTCACACGCCCGGGGCGGGTGGGCATCCTGCGCAACTGCTGCGTGGCAGCCGGGAACCTGAGGCGCCGGGAAGCCGTTCCGGCGCTCGTCGGGTGTTTGCGTAAAGACGCTTCACCCCTGGTCCGGGGGCACGCCGCGTGGGCTCTGGGCGAGATCGGGGCCGGAGAAGCCCGGTTGGCGCTCAAGAGAGCCCTGACGACGGAGCAGGACACCCGTTGCCTGGAGGAGATACGGCTCGCCCTGGAAGAGTCCGGCGACGCACCAGTAGGTTAGAATAGGGGGACGATGGCGGAGAGGCAGGTCAACTACTACGAGGTCTTGGGCGTCCCCCGCTCGGCGAGCCCGTCGGAGATAAAGAACGCCTACCGCCAGCTAGCGAAGGAGCGCCACCCGGACCACCCGGGCGGCTCGGAGAAGGAGTTCAGCCGGCTTCAGGAGGCGAACGCCGTCCTCTCCGACCCGGAGCGCCGCCGGCGCCACGACGAGGCGCTCGACCTCGCCCACGCCGCCGACCAGCTCGCCGGCCTCGACTTCGG
The DNA here is from genome assembly GCA_016781705.1 of Rubrobacter sp. Taxonomy (GTDB): domain Bacteria; phylum Actinomycetota; class Rubrobacteria; order Rubrobacterales; family Rubrobacteraceae; genus Rubrobacter_F. Next base: position 7,424 of record JADDPV010000233.1, on the reverse strand, counting down.
CTCGCTCGACGACGAGCTCTCCAAAAAACGCCGCGAGCGCGAGCCCCACGCCGACGCGGCCGAAGGCGGTTCGTCTCTAGGCGAGCGGCTGCGCAACAGGTTCCGCCGAGAGGAGGCACCCGAACCCCCGGGCAGTCGCCGGGGCCGCGGCCGGGAGCCCGCGCGCCGGGCCCGCTGGTACGAGCCGCACGACTTCGATCCGGAGCCGATAAGCTGGAGGTCGGGGGCCCTGAGCTTTATCGGGGCCTTCGCGGCGTTTCTCGCGGTCGGGCAGGTCGGTCTGTGGGCGACGGGGGCGAACGTCCCACCGATCTTCGTTCAGTGGACGACGGCGCTCGGCCCGTTGATGTGGCTCGTCTATTCCCTGGCCGGGCTCCTCTCGGCGTACTTTGCGTACAGGGCCGCGGGCTGGGCGGCGGTAGCGCTCGTGTTCGTCGCGGCGCTCGTGGTCGGTGGGTCGGGCGGACCGGAGGGGCTCGTGCAGTACGCGGCGGCGGGCGTCGCGGTACTGGTCGCCGTGATCCTGCTGGGACAGCGCCGCGACCGCGCCGCCTGGCGCAATCGCCGCTGACCATCGAACGAACGCTCGCACCCGCCGCTTCCCGCCGATGGGCCTTCAAACAAGGCGCATCTGGTAGAGAGTGGTGGCTGCAGAGAATGAGCATTGGCGTCGATGTCTGATTGCTTGCTCGGCTTCGCGGCGGCGCAGCCCTTTTCCCGGCCGAACAACTCCTCGCAGGAATACTGGCTGACCGTCGCTCGGATAACGTACCTGCCGTGACCGGCACACCGTTGCAAAGATCCATCCAGAGAAGGTGGTTCTGCTATGGATAGCGCCGAAATAGATAGTTACATCGGCCGTTTCGAGGAGCGCCTGGCGCCGGTCGAGAAGGCTTTGGGCGAGGCATGGTGGGGCCTGTCGACGACCGGGACCACGGAGGCCCAAAGGGACCTGGTGCACGCGGGGACCGAGTACAACAGGCTCTTCGCCGACCGGGACGAGTTTGAGATGGTGAAGGGCTGGTACGAGGGGCGCGAGGCTTTGGAGAGCTCGCTGTTGCGGCGGCAGGTGGAACTCTTGTACCTGGCCTTCGCTGGGCGTCGGGGCGACGAGGAGACGCTCACGCGCATCGAGGAGTTGGAGGCGGAGGCGAACGCCATCTTCGGCAACCACCGGGGCACGGTCGGGGGGGAGGCGGTTGGGGAGAACGAGATCAAGGACATCCTTCGCTCCTCCGAAGACGAGGCCCTGCGCCGCGAGGCCTGGGAGGCTCAGAAGAGCGTCGGGCGGGAGGCCGCGGGCGTCGTGCGCGAGCTCGCCCGCCTGCGCAACCGCCTCGCCCGCGAAGAAGGCTTCGCAAACCACCACGCCCGCTCTCTTTACCTCCAGGAGATAGACGCCGACGAGCTCGACCACGTCATGGATTACCTAGAGGCCGCCACGCGGGAGCCCTTCGCGGAACTGAAACGCCAGCTCGACGCCGGCCTGAAGCGGAGGTTCGGGGTCGAGCGCGTGTCCCCCTGGCACCTGTCGGACCCGTTCTTCCAAAGCTGCAAACACGACCCGGTTGCGTTTCCACGCTCGGCTGGGCGAGGGGACGCGAGAGGTGCGGTTGGAACGGGTGGTGGGCTGGCGACAACAGGTCGTAACGGGCCGGATGTAGATCGTTACTTTCAGGGCAGGGATCTCGAGGCCATGACGCGCAAGACCTACGACTCTTTGGGTCTCGAGGTCCGTGACGTGCTCGCGAGGAGCGACCTGTACGAGCGGGCCGGCAAGAGCCAGCATGCCTTCTGCCTGCGGGTGGGACGTTCTTACCCCTACGACGTGCGGGTGCTGGCGAACGTCCGGCCGGACTCCTACTGGATGGACACCATGTTGCACGAGTTCGGTCATGCTGTCTACGATAAGCACATAAACCCCGGGCTGCCATACCTGCTGCGCACCGTCGCCCATACGTGTACTACGGAGGCGATCGCGCTCATGATGGGCTCTCTTTCGGAGGATCCGGCTTGGCTCTCGGCCGTCGCCGGGATCCCAGAGGCCGAGCTCGATCTGGAGACCCGCGAGCAACTCCTTTGGCGCCAACGGGCTGATCGGCTGGTCTTTATACGTTGGGCTTTGGTGATGTACCGATTCGAGAAGGAGCTCTACGCGAACCCTGACCGTGAGGACCTCAACACCCTGTGGTGGGACCTCGTCGCGCGGTACCAGTTGGTGAACCGGCCGCCGGGGAGGGACGAACCGGACTGGGCGGCCAAGATCCACGTGGCCGTCGCCCCCGTCTACTACCATAGCTACGTCCTGGGACATTTGATCGCCGCCCAACTCGGGGACTACCTCGAAAAACGAGTGACCGGCAGGCCGTTCTTCGCGAGCGAGCTGGCGGGACGCTACCTCCAGGAAGCCGTCTTCGGCCCTGGAGCTCGCAACAATTGGGAAGATACCGTTGCCGGAGCCACGGGAGAAAAACTGAACCCCGACTACTTCGCGAAGTCGCTTAATTAGAGCTGGTCGGCGTTCTCCCCCAGGCTCGCCGCCCGCTTCCGCTCAATCTCGAGCGGAGCCGTCCTTGCGGATGTAGCGCCGGAACTCTAGCTGCAGGTGGCCGTCCTCGTGCGGGCGATACTCTAGGACCTCCGTCCGCTCCCACCCGCCGCCGGCGAGCGGCGTCTCCTCCGCGGAGCGCCGTCGTAGTCGGCGCCACCCTTCCGCCGGTCGAGCTCGCGCCGCGCGGCTGCCTCCAGGCGTGACACCTCCGCCCCGGTCAGCACCGGAAGCCGCTCGATGAGCTGGTCTATCATCCGGGCCTCCTTCCTCGCTCGTGTACGCGGACACCGTGTTATACGCATAAGGCTGGAGCGAAGCTACCGGCCGGCGCGGCCGGTTGGGGCTTTCGGCCGCGATCTCTTACGGGAAAGTCTTTGAGGAAGTCGTCGGGGGCGAGGTAGAAGCTGGTGGGGTCCTCGCCGTTCTCGAGGAGGCCGGTCGGGGTGTCTTCGGCCTCCGCTCGCTCCATCCAGTGGGAGATCTGGCGGCTGTGGCCGCTTTGGTAGCTCTCGAAGACGGCTCAGCGGCGGGGCTATCGATGGTGGGCAAGGACGGCCATCGACTTCGCGCTCGCCTACCCGAGGATGGTCGAGGCGCTGGTCCTGGTCTCGCCCGGGATTAGGATGGAGTTCCGTGACCCGTTCATCCTCGACTGCGAAAAGGTCGGCTCGCGGCCATCGAAGAAGGAACGCCGCCTCGTTCGTCGAGTGGTTCCTGCGGCAGTGGGTGGACAGCCCTCGGCGCAGCCCAGACGATGTCAACCCCTCGGTCCGCGCACGTTGTAAGGCCATGGCCACGGAAACCGTTGCCAGGCCCACGCCGCCGCCTTCGTCGAGGAGGGGAGGCCGAGCGGTTGGGCGAGATGCTTCATCGGAGCCCCAGGGAGTTTGGAAAGGACACGAGCCTGTGGACGCTTGCGCTGGCCGCGCAGGAGGTGAGCTTCGAGGAAGGGGGATCACCGAGGGGCGAGTGACCGCGCAGACTGTGCAGGCGACCCCGGAGCAGATGGGGGTGCGCTGGCTGCGCGCCAAGCGCTGGATCACCAGCCCCGACCCCGAGTACGCGAGAAAAAAAGGCGCCGCACCGGCTGATCAGCCTGGCGGCGAGCGACTCGGGATGGACGGTAGGCTTCGAGGAGGAGACGTGGTGGAGCCACGTGCTTCGCCTTGCCCTCGCTGCGCATGCCTGGAGCGAGGATGGCGAGTCCGCGCGCCTCGTGCAACGGACGGTGACCAAAGACGACCCCGACCCGAAGGCCATCTCCTGCTACGGGCTTTATCTGCCGGAGTTCGATCAGACGTGGCTGCGCTTCGTGTAGGGGCGCTCCGTGAGGGGCGTAAGACCGCTTCCTTTCGTGGTGGTGCTTCGAGAAGCTCGCCGCGGCGGCAAGAAGAAGGTTTTGGTGTTGGTGTGCGACAACGCGCGAGTTGGTACGTGAGCCGAGAGAGGTCAGGATAGTTCGTCGTGGGACGCCACAGGGAGGTAAACAAGGGCTGCAAGCGAGGCGTACTATGGATCGTGAGCTGCTACCTACCGAAGAAGAGGCCGTGGCCGCATCCGATAGAGCCCAAGAAGTGGGTGCACGGGGCAAGCGTCGGGTGATGGAGGTGGAGGAGGATGGCCTGCTCTCGCCGCCCACGAGGTGGCCAGCGGGTATGCTCGGCCTTCGGTTGCCCGCATCAAGAACATCTGTCGCTTGCCAAAAAGGTCACCTGATCGTGCGCTAGGCACGACTTGCCAAACCGCCGCCGACCCGACAGGCTAGTCTTCGTTCGCTGGGCGCTCGTGGTGCACCGCTTCCAGAAGGCCCTCTACCAGGACCCCGACCGCAAGGACCTCGACTCGCTGTGGTGGGGGGCCTCGTCCAAGGGCTGCAGGCGGTGCCCCCTCCGACCGGACGAGACGACGAGCCGACTGGGCCGCCAAAGGTCCACCTGAGCGTCGCCCCCGTCTACTACCACAACTACGTCCTGGGGCACCTCGCCGCCCAGCTGCGGCGCCGCCTCGAAAGCGGCGCCGTAGTCGTCCGCGGGGAGTCATTCCACGGCAGCGAGCTCCCGGGCCGCTACCTGCGGGAGGCGGTCTTCGGGGCCGGGGCCCGTGAGACCTGGAAGACGACCGTCGTGCGCGCTACCGGAGAGCCCCTCGACCACGCGTATTTGGTGCAAACGCTGGTTTAACCGCGATCCCCGCGCCGAGAACAGGGAGACTGCCAGGACGTGCCGGCCGGCGTGAGCCACGGAAGTGTGTCTCGAAAGGCTCCATGTCCGGGCATGGAACGTTGTCGTCCGCGCTGCCCGGCGGCCGCTCGGCTACAATAACCGCGTCTTGGTCTCCGCGGTGAAAAGCTGCCCGGCTCGGGGGCGCGCGAGGGGGAAGAGGACCTGACGGATGGGGGCACGAAGGCGCGAAACCCCGCCCTCCGGGGGCACTTCGCGGCGCTGCTGCTGTACACCGTTTTGGCGGCCGTCTTCACGTATCCGCTCATCTTCAACCTGGACCGGGTAAACGGGAGCGGGGACCCGGCGGTGATGGTGTGGAGCATGGCCTGGATCCAGCACGCCCTCACCACAAACGCTACCCTTTACGACGCTAATATCTTCCACCCCACCCCCGCCGCCCTCGCCTACACCGACATCCTCCTCCCGAGCGCCTTGCTCGCCGCCCCGTTCTCAGCGGCGACCGACAATCCCCTCGTCGGCTTCAACGTCGTCCTGCTCCTCACCTACATCTTCTCCGGCTACGCAACCTTCCTGCTCGCGAGCCGGCTCACGCAGGGTAGACCCTACGCATTCCACGCCGCGCTCTTCGCCGGGGCGGTCTACGCCCTGTGCCCATACAGGTTCGGGCACATCACCCAGCTCAACTCCATGACCACGTACTGGCTGCCCTTGATCCTGATCTTCATGCACCGCTACCTCGAAGACGGACGCAAACCCAAAGACCTCCTCCTCACCGGGCTCCTCTTCTCCCTAAACGCCCTCTCCGGCCTCTACTACGGCGTCTTCGCCGCCCTGATGATGGCCCTCTTCTACGCCGCCTGGTCCCTCCTGAACCGCGAGCCACCGAAGGTTCGCGACGTCCTCTACGGTGTCCCGACCTTCGCCGCTTTCGGCGCCCTCCTCGCGCTTCTCCTCGGCCCGTACCTCCGCTCTCGGGCTCCGCCGACCACACGCGGGACATCGAAACGGTCGCCAACGGCTCCTTCGTCCCCCCGGCCCTCCTCGTCTCGCCGCCCCAGAGCCTCCTTTTGGGCTGGACGCCGGAGGCGTTCGGCATCACCCACGAGGAACGCAAGCCGGTCTATGAGCTGACCCTCTACCCGGGTCTCGTCGCCTCCGCTCTCGCCGCCTGCGCCGTCCTCCGGCGCCGCGCCGCGAAAGCGGAGGCGCTCTACGCGGCGCTCGGCACCGCCGTCTTCCTCCTCTCGTGCGGGCCGCGGCTGAGGCTCGGAGACCTCGAAGTGCCCCTCCCCTACCTGCTGCTCTACGAGCACGTCCCCGGCTTCGGCAACCTGCGCGTCCCGGCCCGGATGTGGATCATCGTCATGCTCTGCGTAGCGGTCCTGGCCGCCCTCGGCCTGCGCGCACTCCTCGAAAGGCTCGGCGGCGGACGCGCCCTCCTCGCCCTCGCCGCCCTCTCCATCGTCGCGGCCCTGGAATTCCTGCCGACCCTGCCCGTGGACCGCTTTATAGACCGCGGCCCGCAGAAGCTCGAGGCGGCCTACGCCTACCTCACCGACAAAGACCCCGACTCCGTCGTCGCCGAGGTCCCGTTCGCCTCTAGGGACGACCCCTTCCGCGAGACCCCGCGCATGTACCGCTCCACGTTCGGCTTCTGGCGCCTCGTCAACGGCTACGCGAGCTACTTCCCCGACGACTACGGTGAGACGCGCAGCGCCATTAGCAGCTTCCCGAGCCCCGAGAGCCTCGCGCAGCTACAACGCCTGCGCGTCGAGTACATCATCGTCCACCCGGAGGACTACGCCGAAGACGGGAAAGACGCCGACGCGATCCTGCGCGCCGCGGACGCCGAACCAACCCTCGAACACCTCGCCGCGGACAGGGAGGCAACCCTCTACCGCGTCAGACCGCCTACCGACAATAGCTGACTGGCCTGCTTAAGAGGCTGCGCCAATAGGATAGGGAGCGTGCCAGCACGTAAGTGGGCACGAGTTGCATTCGCGCCTGTGAAACGAGTATGGAAGCGAGGGAGCCGGAGTCTTCGCTCCGGCTCCCTTTTGCGACAGAAGCTTCGTCACTTCCCTGTCGAGCCTACTGTCCCGGAGGCAGCACCATTTCCGTGTCGTACTTGCTGACTATCTGCGCGATCCTCTCCACATCGGGCGGCCCTTCCGGAGGCGGTGGCAACGTCTCGGCTTTCGCCGGCTCACCCAGGCCCGTAAGGAGCTTCTCGGCTAACCCGCCCGGAGTAACGATCCCCAGGCACCTGGCCGGCTCCTGACCTACGTTCTTGAAGCCGTGCACCACGCCCCTGGGAATGAAGACGAACTCCCCAACTCCAGCTCTCACGGTGCGCTCGCCTTTGAGGAACTCGACCTCGCCATCCAGCACGTAGAAGGCCTCGGTCTCCGCATGATGGATGTGGGGCAGCGCTCCGAGCTGGGGCGGGACCGTCAGTTCGTAAAGTGAGTACTCGCCGCCGGTCTCCTCGCTCACGGCCTTGAACGTGACCAGCATGCCCAACAGCCAGATGGACCTGCCTCCATCCGGGTAGACGCCCACGGCGCCCCGCTCGCTCCCGGTCTCTCCTGCCGACATCATGTCTTCTCCTTCCACTCCGGTGCTTCGTTGGTTTGAGTGTGACCTTCTGAGCTGGACTTTGGCCATTTCTGGGCGGAAAGGGTAGGGTG
>JADDPV010000186.1 GCA_016781705.1 Rubrobacter sp. | reverse complement strand
CCTCTCGGCTAAGTCGCGGACGATCTCGGCGGCGACCCCCTCGGCGGGCTTACGTGTGAGCTGCGCCTTGGCGGCACTGAGTGCCTCCTCGGCGAGCTTCGAGACGTTCCTGACGCCCCTATTCTTGAGATAGGCCTCGATGATGCGCCCATGGCCTGCCCGGCGTACGGCACTGGGGGTCTGGTAGCGCGAGCCCAGGACGAGCGGCCCCCTTGTTCTGAGGTGGAGGACGCTCTCGAGCCCCGGGAAAAGGGCCACCAAGACATCCCTCAGCCGCACGACGGCCCTAGCCTGATCGAGGACGAGGTCGCGGCGGTGGGCGACGAGCAGCTTGAGTTCGGCAAGCATCTCGTCGATGGGCTTGAGGGCGGCGAGGTCCTTTGCGCATGCGAGCCAGCTCTGCGATGAGGCGGGCATCACGGGCGTCGGTCTTGGACTCCCCACGGTGGGCGTCGCGCGCCCGGTCCACCGCGACGCAGGGTTACGTAGAGGACCTGCTGGTCTTGATCCCACAGGAGCGCCAGCAGCAGCGCCGCAGCCCCTCCGGGTTGGTCGACGGCCCAGATAGCCTCCGTCCCCAAGGCGAAAATCATCGTCGATGAGGGCCGAGAGATCGGCCTCCGAGTTGTCTACCTTGCGCGAGATCAATACTTCGCCCTCGGTATCGAGAGCTACCGCCCAGTGGAACTCCTTGGTCGCCAGACCAAACAGGTCGCTCAACACGGGCCCGATCACGAGCCCGGCCACGACGGCCACCACCTATCCTATCGTCACTGCTCCCCAACGTATGTCGCTTACCCTGAGCTGATTCAAACGTTCGTCCTCTTCAACGTCCGGTGCTCTCGTAAGTAGTAAACAACCGGACGGATCAGCCACCACCCCTGGTGCGTTGCTGGACGCGCTGTTGGATGTCCTGGAGGTCCAGCTCTCCGTCCAGGAACTTCCCGACGAAGTAGCCAATCACCCCGAAGATGACGACCATCGCCGTGTCCCCCCAACCCACCAGGGCTATCGAGAACACCACGAGCGCCCCGATCAGAGCCCCCCACTGCTTGTTAGTCCAGGTAGCCATGTGTGTCAACCTCCCCTTTCTACGGCGCGAAGGAGGTCACGAGACGATACTCCGCACCGTGACCTCGACGTCTTTGACGGGCACCTGCTGCGCCTTTAGGACCTTGCGTATGTTCTCCCTAGCGCGCGTGGCGGTCTCCGTTAAGTTGCGGGGCCTCGGCACGTGTATGTCGCACGACACCTCGTAGCGACCCCTCTCGGATGTGAGGCGGCATTTGGGGGACGATGCCCCGGCCTCCCGCGCGGCCCCTTCCGCCAAGCTGCGCACGGCCTGCGCCGTGAGCGTGGTCTCCCGGCCCGGCTCGCTCTCCACGACGGCCCGCGGCGCGAGCGGACGTCCGAACGTCAACTCCCGCAGGAGCAAGAACCCTGCTACCAGCGCCACGACCGCGCCGACCGCCGCGATCACGGCCCGCGCCCCCTGCCCGAAGTCGAAGTTCGAAACGGCCCCGCCCAAGGCGTCGAGCGGGCCGCGGTAGAACGGGCTCACCGCCTCGGCCTGCAAGATTCCCCAGTTCATTAGCAAGACGAGGACGGGAATCGCTACCAGAAGCAGGGCGACGATGAGCATGACCAGGCGGTTGAAAGCGTTCACTTGACCCTCGTTTTCGTCTCGCGTGGGTCAGCCTCGAGCACCCGCACCTTGAGGCTGCTGACCGGGACGCCCACCTCGGCCAAGCGTTTTTGCACCCGCTCTTGCACGTCGGACTGCAGCCTGCTGGTGTCCTCCCCGCGCCGGACGTTCGCCGTGACGCTTACCTTCGCCCCAGACTTCCTCTGGGCGTCCACGTCCACATCGGACTGCAGAACCTCCGGGACTTCCTCTGCCGCCGCGTTGGCCTCGTTCTCGATGGTACTCCGGGTTACGTAGGTACCCTGCTGCATGAGCACTTTGCGCGGCACGGGGCGCTTGAATAGCTCGAACAGAAGCAGTATCAGTCCGAACAGCGCGACCACCACCAACACCGTAATGTCCAGCGGGTTGAGGTTTCCGCCCTCCGCATTCCTGGTGAAGTTGTCCAACCCTTCGTAGGCGCTGCTCAGTCCCAGAGTGTTCGGCACGCTGGAGAGCCGGTGCCCGCCGAGGTCCAGGGCGTAGACGAACGCGGAGATGCCGAGCGCGACCAGCCCGGCGAGGAGCAAGACGACGACGAGCCGGTTAAAGACCCTCATTCGAGGTCACCTCCAGGTCTTCGACGACGATCGTGGCGGCCCGCCCGCCCGCTCGCGGGGCCACCTTCTCGCGGATGCGCTCCGCGAGAGCCGGGATGGGCTCCGAGAGCGGGTAACCGGCGACGACGTGGACCCGCACCTCGTCGTCGCTCACCACGACTCCACTCACCTTCTCGCCCGCGCCGTAGGTCGCCGCCTCGGCGTAGCGCCCGGTCCCCAAAGAGTGGACCCCGCCCGTGGCGAGGGTCGCCTCGCGCACGGCCCTCGCCAACTGCAGGTCATCGTCCACCGCCACGGCGAGCCTCCTCCCCGTTCGCCCGGCCGCCTACCTGACCCTCTGCTCCTGCTCGGACTGCTGCTCCTGCTCCTGCTGCTGCTCCTGCTGCTGCTGCTCTTGCTGCGGGAAGAACACGTCGTTCACCGCGATGTTCACCTCGGTCACCTGCAGGCCGGTAAGGTTCTCGATACGGTTGATGATGTTGCGCCGCACGGCCTCGGAGACCTGCGGTATGGACTTGCCGTACTCGACGGTCAACGTCAGGTCCACCGCGCTCTGGACTTCGCCGACCTCGACGGCGACGCCTCTTGTCTGGCCCCCACCGCCGGTGCTGCCGCCGGTCACGCTGCTCAGGATGCCACCTATAGCCTGTGAGGTCCCGCCACCCATGCGGACGCCGTCCACCTCTTGGGCGGCGATGCCGGCGATCTTCTGTACGACGGAGTCCTCGATCCTGGTGCTGCCCCGATCGGTCTGGAGCGGACTCTGCCGCTGCTGTTGCTGACTCTTCTGCTCGCTCATGCTCTCTTTTCGCTCCTTTCGCTAGTGAGGTACGATTATCATGGCCTAGCCAGCGCCGATCCAAAAACGCCGCCGCTCTCGAAGGCCCTCACGACGACGCCTGGCGCGTGATCAGCCGGTACACCACCAGCAAGACGATCGAGCTCAAGGTGGCCACCAGGACCGACCCGAGGAACCCCGTCGAGCCGGGATTGACACCGAACAGGTTGTAAACGATCAACCACCCGACGAATGACCCGGCGATCCCCACGATCACCGTCAGGAGGACGCCGCCTGGGTCCGGGCCGGGCATGGCGATCCTCGCCAGTATCCCGGCGATGAGCCCGACCACGATCAAGGCTATAACGGCCGACAGGTCCACGGTCTCTCACCTCCCCCTTTCCTCTACGCTCCGCGCCGGCCCCGTAATACTAGACCAGACTGGCGCCACGCGCCGTTTGCGAGCTATCCAATTTCTTCTACCCTGCCTAAACGGCCTATAAACGCCGCTATGCGGCCGGCACGAGGAAGGTCAGGGCGAAGAGGACGGCTACGCCGTAGAGCAGGGGATGGACCTCGCCGGGCTTGCCGCGGGCCAGCTTTATGAGGACGTAGGAGATGAACCCGAAGCCGATCCCGTAGGAGATGTTGAAGGTCAGGGGCAGGGTCAGGATGGTGAGGAAGGCCGGTATCGCCTCGTCCGCTTCTTCCCACGGCACGAAGCGCACCGCCGTCATCATCAAGAAGCCCACCACCACCAGCGCGGGGGCCGTGACGGGGGAGACCAGGAGGTCCTGCCCTTCGGGGCCGGGGACCGGCACGGTGCCCCCGATCACCGTGACCAGCGGCGAGAACGGCAGCGCGAGCAGGAAAAGCGCTCCCACGACTACGCTGGTCAGTCCTGTCCGGCCGCCCTCGGCGACGCCCGCGCCGCTCTCGATGTAGCTCGTGACCGAGCTCGCTCCCATCGCGCCGCCGCCCACGGCGGCCAGGGAGTCCACCAGCAGGATCCTCTTCGCGTCCGGCGGCCGGCCCTCCTCGTCCAGCAGCTTCCCCTCCTGGCCGACCGCGATCACGGTCCCCATCGTATCGAAGAAGTCGGTCATGAACAGCGCGAAGATGATGGGCACCAAAGAGAGCCGCAGCACCTCCGGCACCGCCAGGACCCCGCCCCCTATCGTCGAAGTGTCAAGGTTCAAAGAGGCGACCGAGGTCGGGAACGGAACGATTCCGAAGACCATCCCGACGACGCCGGTGAGCAGGATGCCGACGACGAGCCCGCCCCGAAAGCCCCGCGCCACCAGCGCGAGCGTCAGGACGAGCCCGAAGAGGGCCAGCAAAACGGGCGCCTGCGTGAAGTCGCCCAACTTCAGGTACGTCACCGGGTCTGCGACCACGATGCCGGCGTTCTTCAGGCCGATGAACGCGATAAACAACCCGATGCCGACCGCGATGGCGAACTTCAGCGACAGGGGGATGGCGTTCAACACCGCCTCGCGCAGGTTCGTCAGGACCAGGACGGTGACGAGCAACCCCTCCACGATCACGATGGCCATCGCCTGCTGCCAACTGAGACCCAAACCCAAAATAAGCGTGAACGCCACGATCGCGTTGAGGCCCAGGCCCGAGGCCAGGGCCACGGGGAAGTTCGCCACCACGCCCATCGCGATGCTCGCCGCCGCCGCCGCGAGGCACGTTGCGACGAACACGCCGCCCGGTGAGAGCCCGGTGCCCTCCGTGCCGAGGATGGTGGGGTTGACGAAGACTATATAGGCCATCGTCATGAAGGTCGTCAGCCCCGCGACCATCTCTGTACGGAGGCTTGTGCCCCGTTCGGAGAGCTTGAAAAAACGGTCCAAACCCTTCTCCCTTCCGGTGAAATGCCTGCCATATGACGCGGAACCAATATAGACAGATGATGCAGGGGTGTCTACATTCGAGCGGTCGGCAAAGAGATCGAGGCCGTAGCGTGTACGGTTAGTTTCGAGAGGCGTGCAATCAAGGAGGAGCAGCGGTGGACCTCAAGGACGTCGTTTGCGGGGGCCGGAAGTCGTACACAGAGCTTTAGTGTCTGTCCGCCGGTACCCTTGTGTTCGTCGGGGCGTTGGTAGACTATGTTTCGGGAGGGCGCTCTGTGGACGAGTTCCTCGACGACTTCCCCACCATCTCACGTGAGCAGGCCGTAGCTCCCGAAGACGACCCCGAAGGTTGTGGAGGCGCTTGCTGCTGGACGAGAGCCTGCCGCGCAAGGCTTGTCCGGCTCCCGAGGTCGAGGCCGTTACTGTCAAGTAGCGCGGCTGGGACGGCAAGAAGATCGGGAAGTTGATCGCCCTGGTGCAGGACGAGTTCGAAGGCTTTCTGACAATGGACAAAGGCATCGAGCACCAGCAGAACAATGCGGATCTGACCTCATAGTCGGCTGGTAAGGGCCAGGAGCAACGATGTCGAAGCATCGCACCACTGATGGAAAAGGTGAAGGTGATTTCAGCCTCGGCGCAACCGCCGGCGCGGTGTCCGGTTGCCTGGAGACTGGCAGCGCATGGTAGGAAAAGCTCTAGAGTCCGAGGAAGGGTTTGTTCTTCCTCCAGACCAGCCAGGCTATAGAGAGCACCCAGAGGCCGATGATCGCTGAGTAGGCCGGGAAGATCTGGCGGTAGAACTCCGGCGTCTCGCCGATCTCGACCACCGGGATGGCATCGTCTGTAGGCAGGCCGGCGACCTTTAGGCCCCTCTGGGTGGTGTCGTGGAAGATCACGGTCCCCACGGTGGCGAGTTGCCCGCGCCAGACGCGCTCCCTGGTGTCCGTGATGTCGGGCGGGGTCTGGGCCTGCTGTATGAGCAGGTTGTCTCTCGTCTCTTCCAGCCCAAAGTAGTAGTAGGCGGTGCTGTAGCGCGCCGAGACACCCACTTCGGGGGTCTTCGGATCGGGTCCGAAGTCGGGGGTGCCCCGGATCTCGACGTAGTCGTCGAGCTCGGTGCCCGGCGGCAGCTGGCCGCGGTTGAGCTGCTCTGCGGAGAGCCTGACCGGGTCTTCTTGCAGGCCGTAGGAGAAGTTGGCGGCGGTGGTCGAAGCGCCGAAGGTGAAGACCATGACCATGAACAGGCGCACGAGGAGCCAGGGGTTGCGTCGCACCCAGGACCCGAGTCCCGGTTCCCCGTAGCGTTCGTCCGGGCGTGGTCCCTGTTGGGTGGGGAGTTGCCGCTGATCACGCGTGTCCATCGCGGGTATTCTAGCCGACGGCGGAGTGGAGCATATGTACTCTTTCACAGCGGCGTCCGGCCGCATGGCTCACAATACCGAAGCCAAGGCGATCTACGGAGCGCCACGGAGCGAAGCTCTGGCACGCGGAAGCGTAAAGGGGTATGCTGACCACCGGCGCGGGCGACCGCGCTGAGGGATGACCAGAGGAAAAGGAGATCCTCCGTAGAGACAGGTGGGGGTAGCGTATTGGAGAGAGGGCGGGACGTCCCCGAGCGAGACGCCGGGCAGCGAAGCACCGAGTACACGGTGGTGGGGGTCATAGGCGACGGTGCCCCGCTCAACGGGGCGGTCAGGGCGATACGGGAACTCGGCGTTGGCAGGGACGACCTGACGGTCATCCTCAAGCGCGAGAGCCCGGACGAGCCGGAGCCCTTCCCCGAGGGGACGCGCTACATCGTGGTCCCCGGCGACAGGCGAGGCCTCGAGGTGCCCATAGGGTTCGCCATAGCTTTCGTGGTCGTCGGGTTCCTCTTCGCCGTCACCACGCCCGCCATCGGGGTGCCGACGTTCCTGGTCTTCATCTCGCTGGCGGCGATCCTGTTGGCCGGCTCTTTCTCAAGGGTTGGGGTGCAGCCGATCCTCACGGACATGGAGGCCCCCAGGGAGGAGGCGGGGACGTGGAACGACCAGTTCGAGATAGGGAAGGTCCTCATCTTCGCCACGACGGAGGAGCGGCGCCTGATCCGACCGATAAGGGAAGCGTTGCAGGCGAACGGGGCCATGTACTATATAGAGGACCGGCGGCTGGAGCCCCGGGCGGTGAGTCAGGCGGTAATGCACCGGGCGGGCCAGAACGAGCGCCAGTCGGTCGTGGGCCGTTCAGGGGCCTAGAAGGAGTCTTGTAAGGATATGGGTTCGGTCGCTACAGCGGGTCTGATAAACCTCCTGGCCCAGGTTGACCTCTCGGGCTTCAACTTCCCCGGCGGAACCCGGGGGTTCACGGGCGTCACCATGCTCACGCACATGTTCTTCGCGGAGCTGTTCGTGGGGTTCGCCATCGGCGCGCCGCTGTTCCAGTGGTGGGGCGCGCGCACGGGCAGCCCGAGGATGGACAGGCTCGCCCACTCGATGGTGCGCTTCAACGTCCTGACCTTCTCCACCGGAGCGACGTTCGCGGTCCTTTTCGTGGTCCTGCTCGTAGGCTTCTACCCGAGGCTCACGGCGGCGCTGTTCACCACCTTTTACGCCACCGTCTTCATCGCCATGGCCTCCATGTTGCTCGCCCTGTGGGGCATGTACACCTACTACTACAAGTGGGACCGTTACTCGGTGCTCAACAAGGGCCGACACATCCTGCTCGGTGCGAGCATGGGCGTGTTCATCACCGTGTGGATGGTGCTCATGACCGGCCTCGACACCTTCATGACCACGGGCGGGGGGGGCGACACCCAGAATATCGGGGCCGGCGGCCTGAGCGGCTTCGGCGTGGCGTTCGCGGGGTGGTTCAATTCGATGTTCGTGTGGCTGTCCGTGCACCGTCTCTTCGCCAACCTCTCCTGGCCGGCCTTCGCCATCGCCGCCTGGGGGGCCTTCCAGTACGCCCGGGCCAAGAGCGAGACGGACAAGGCCTTCTACGACTGGACCACCTCGGTGGGTCTGATCTGGGGGGCCGGGTTCCTGCTCTTGCAGCCGATCGGGGGTTTCTTGATCGCCTATTCGTTGAAGCTGGCGCGACCGGAGAACCCGGTGAACGCCGCTGCCAGCGGGGGGGCCTTCGAGCGGCTCACCGAGGGCGCGACCTCGAACCTCCTCTACATAAACCTGCTGATGGTCGTGGGGCTCTTCGTCCTGTCGAACGTGGCGATGTTCCTCGGGGCCGGCAGGCACCCCGATCGTGGGGGCCGGCGCCCGATACAGCTCTTCGGGCTCATAGCGGCACTGGCGGGGCTGTACGCGATATCGCCGTTCGCCCAGTTCCCGTTCCTCTACATGCGCTACATCATGATGCTGATCATGGTACTGGCGACGGCGGCGGCCTTGGTGACGTACGTGCGAGGCCGGACGCGCTTCAGGTACGGCAACCCGGGGGCGGGATACCGGGCGGTCTTGCTGGCGCTCGGGATTCTGGCGGCGGTGACGGCCTTGAATATGGGCTTCATGAAGTCCAATTCGAGGGTGCCTTACACGGTTTATAATCAGCCCGACTACACCGTGGAGAGTCAGCCGCCGGGCGGATTCGGAAGGTAGCAGCGAAGATAGCACCCCGGACGGGTTGTCTGGAAGGGACGAGAGAAGATGGCTGAGCTACAGAAGGATCCCATGACGAGGGGCGACTTCCTCGGCTTCGGTGTACTCGGCGCGATCTTCGGGGCGATAGTCACGATACCCCCGGTGGCGTTCGTGTTGAGCCCGGTCATAAAGACCGACGCACTCGGGCAGTCCGACGTGCCCGACGACTGGTTCGAGGTGGGGCCGATAAGCGAGATCCCCGAGGGCGAGCCCAAAAACTTCGTCGTCGAGTTCCCGGTGAACCAGATCTACAGCGAAGAGGAGATCATCAACAACCCCGAGGCCGTCAAGACCGAAGGGGAGGTCATACCCAACGCCGTGTGGGTCTCTTGGAAGACCGAGATCCTGGAGGGCGGCAAGCTCGGCAAGACCCAGCGGCCCGCCTTCGTAGGCGAGGGCGGCAGCCTGAGTCAGGAGCAGATCCAGGAGGTCACGGCGAGCCTGAACGTGATGAGCAGCTCTTGCGCGCACCTGGGTTGCCCGGTGCGCTGGCTCGTGCGCGAGGGCGAGGGGCTATTCCTATGCCCGTGCCACGGTGGGCTCTACGGCATCAACGGCGAGTACCAGGGCGGGCCGCCGCCGCGCGGGCTCTACAACTATACCTTCGAGGTGCGTGAGAACGGCATGATCTACGTCAAGCACGAGTTCGACATCGAGCCGGGGCTGAACAAGCAGCAGCCTTACGTGGTCTAAGGGACCCTCAAGAGGAGGAGCGAGGCAGAGTGGGCATGATAGGCAGGGTCAGGTCACAGGCGGTGGACGCGAGCAAGCTCGTTACCGACTGGATGGAGCACCGCACCGGTATCGTCACGATGATGGAGCACTTCCTGTTCGAGCCGGTGCCCAAGAGGGGCGCCTGGATCTACACTCTAGGGAGCCTAACGCTCGGCCTGATCTCGCTGCAGTTCCTGACCGGCATCCTGTTGCTCTTCTACTACGTGCCGACGACTGACCACGCGTGGAACTCGATCTACTACATCATGAACGAGGCATACTTCGGCACCCTGATCCGCGGCATCCACTACTGGTCGGCGAACTTCCTCCTGGCGGCGATCGGTCTGCACATGGCTCAGGTGTTCTTCAGCGGCGGCTACAAGGCCCCCCGCGAGCTCAACTGGGTCGTCGGCGTGATCCTGCTGTT
Organism: Rubrobacter sp.; assembly: GCA_016781705.1. Taxonomy (GTDB): domain Bacteria; phylum Actinomycetota; class Rubrobacteria; order Rubrobacterales; family Rubrobacteraceae; genus Rubrobacter_F. The sequence continues at coordinate 2,902 of JADDPV010000186.1, read as the reverse complement.
GCTGGTCGTCGTCATCGCGTTCACGGGGTACGCGCTCAGGTGGGACCAGGACGGGTTCTGGGCCACGGTGGTGGGGATGAAGATCGGGTCGTATTCGCCGTTCGTGGGCGGGCAGACGATCCGCTTCCTCATGGGCGGCGACACCATCGGCCCCGCCACACTCTCCCGCTTCTTCGCGATCCACGTGTGGCTGCTGCCGGCGGCGCTCGCGCCGTTCATCGGGATACACCTGTATCTCTTGCGACGCCACGGCGTTTTCGGGAGCGAGTTCGAGTACACGGAGAGGCTGGCGAAGCTGCACGAGCGGCAGCGCCTGGAGCGGTTCGAGCGGTACGAGGAGGAAGACGGCGAGCCGAACACGGGCCGTAGGGATCGGGCCGACAGGGACGGGAGTGAGTAAGAGCGTTTACCGCTCCTCGAAGCGTCCCGCTGCTAGTATGCGCGCACGGGACCATAGAAGAGAGGTGTGAGAGATGTACGGTGTGGCGACGGGCAAGGCGAGGCCGGTAGAGGAAGAGGTAATCACAGAGGAGAACGTCTTCGAGCGCCCCGACGAAACGATAGCGTTCTTCCCCAAGCAGGTCCTCTACGACCTGTTCGTCACCACGCTCGTCCTCCTGGCTTGTTGCGTATTGTCGTACGTCTCTCCCGCTCCCCTCACGGAGCCGGCGGACCCGGCGACGATCACCTACGTGCCCAGGCCCGAGTGGTTCTTCTTCTTCTACGAGCAGATGCTCATGTTCTTCCCCGGCTACGCGCTGATCTCCTTCGGGGCGGTCGTCGTTCCGACGATCTTCATCGTATTGCTCCTGGCGTTGCCGTGGCTGGACCGGGGGCCGAGTTACAGCCCGATGCGGCGCCCGTTCGCGACGGTTATCGGGCTGCTAGTGGTGGTGACGGTGCTCTTGAACATGCTGCTCGCGATCAGCAGGATCATCAACTTCCCGGGCCAGTAGAGAGGAGTGTGTATAGATGCCGATAGGCAACCTCGACGTCCCGATTATCGGCAAGAACGTCGTAATTGCCGTTCTCGTCCAGTCGCATATCCTCTTCGCGGCCTTCATCATCGGTGCGGTCCTGATCGCGGGGACCAGCGAGTACCTGGGGATGGTCACCAAGCAGCCGCGCTACGAGCGGTTCGCCCGCAGCCTGGCGCGCTTCGTGGTGTTGCTCTTCGCGTCGGGGGCGGCTCTGGCGATCACGTTCGTGCTGGCGCTCATCACCCTGTTCCCGGTGTTCTTCTCGTACCTGCAGAACATCTTTTTCTGGGTGTTCTTCGTCGAGGCGTTCATGTTCTTAGGCCAGATCATAATCGTGTACGCCTGGTACAACGTCTGGGACAAGCTGGCCTACCGCAAGCAGTTGCACGTCGTGTTCGGGCTCATCGCCGGCTTCTTCGGGCTGATGGCGATGACGATGATAGATGGGGTCGCCTCGTACATGCTCACCCCGGCGGAGGCGGACGCGGGCAACGTGGCGCGCACCTTCCTGAACCAGACGATGGTGCCGCTGAACATGCACCGCTTCGTCGGGAACTTCTCTTACGCGGGGTTCCTGATCGCGGGCTGGGGAGCGTGGCGCTACCTTCGCAGCACACGCGAAGAGGACCGGGAGTACTACGACTGGATGGGTCACTGGGGGCTCATCTGGGGCTTCGGGTTCCTCATCCTGCAACCGGTGATCGGGTACGGTTACCTAAAGGGCATCCGGGAGAGCTCGCCAGAGGCGTTCAACACGATCATGCTCGGCGACAAGTCCTGGCTCTTCCTGCTGCTCATGATATGGGTTGCGATAATGACCATAGCCTCGACAGCGTACTTCGTTCACAAACTGAGGTTCACCGTTAAGCCGATGGAGACCCTACGAAAGCTGGCCGTGGGTGCCCTGGGATTCACGGCGCTCTTCACCTTGCTCAACATCATCCCGGCGGATGCGAACCTCGTACCCCAGATCGGGCTGACGTTCCTCGGCGGCGAGGACACGCAGATACCGCTGGGCGACATGTACCCGTGGAAGTACATCGGGCTGATCGGGCTCATGCTCGTCGGGTTCTTCGTCGCGGCGCTGTACCTGCGGGCGACGGCGACGGGCTTCAGGTGGGGGATGGCGAGCCGGTGGAGCCAGTACGCCCTCATAACCTGCGCCGTGACGGTGGTCTTGACGATGGTCACGATGGGCTACACTCGCGAGACGGCGCGCCGGGTAGACAACGACCCCGGGTACCTGATCTACAACTGCATCACCCTCCAGCAAAAGGTCGTGAGCGAGAACTGCCCGGCCGTGGTCGAGGGAGAAGGCGGCGAGAGGATCAACACCATCAATGGCGAACGAGTCCCGGGGGGTGAGTAGTGCTGGATCTGGCGCTGGTACTCCTGCAGCAGGGCGGTAGCGCCACCGACGACCCGGGCGCCGTCGGGGTAGCGCGCTTCTTCGCCGCATTCCTCTTGATCCTGACTATCTACGGTAGCGCCTGGCTGTTCACGTACTGGATCAGCAAGGACGAATAGCCGGTTAACTTTCGGCAGTCAGCTCTCAGCAAGGGCCGCGACTCTCGTCGCGGCCTTTCTTCTTGTCTGGAGCCTGCGACGGACGGAGCGCCGTATGCCGATCGTCGGTAGGGCAGAGCCCAAAAGCCGATGGCTGATCGCTAATGGCTATCTCGGCTGTTTCGTCCGCCGGATCGCGACCTCGTCCACGCTCACGTGCTCGAGGCGCGAAAGGGCGTAGAGCACGGGGCCGCCGCCACGTCTCCGGCCTCCAGGGGCTCGAAGGGGAGGTTCGCGTAGTACCTTTCGGCGTTCTGATGGGAGCTTTCGGGGAACCCGGTTCGCGCGAGGCCGGGCTCGACACCATGACCCGGATGCCCCGCTCGCCGACCTCCACCCGCAGGCCCTCCGCTATC
>JADDPV010000205.1 GCA_016781705.1 Rubrobacter sp. | reverse complement strand
GGTCCTTGAGGAGGACGCCTAAGCTCCGCATGCGCCCTATCGCCAGGTACAGTTTGTATGCCTCGACGCCGTACTCCGAGCCTATCTTGCCGCCGCCGTTCAGGGCGGCGGCTGAGAGGATCGGCTCTAGGTGCGGCGCCTTCTCGCGCATCGCGTCGCGGTGTTGCGCCATGTCGTCGAGCAACTCGTTGAGCTTCGGCAGCAAGGCGTTCGCCTCCTCGGCGGTGAAGAGCTTGGGGAAGCGGGGCTGCACGCCGCCTCCGGGTTCCTAGCGGCCGAGGGCCAGGCGGTCGGCGAGCACGCCGGGGAGGCCGGCGGCGCGTATTTTGGCCTGCGCCTTCTCGATGTCGTACTCGACGAAGCGGTAGGCGACCCTCGCCCCTCCGGGTTCGCCGTTCGGCCCGCCTTCAGCCAGCACGTAGGAGGCGAAGGCGTCCCCGTCGCGTGGCTGGCCTACGGAGCCCGGGTTCACAAGGTACGGGCCGCCGGAGCTGAGGTCCATAGGGGCGTCCGGCCCTATCGTCCCTCTGGAGGATCCGTTCGGAGAGGGGTTCACGGCCTTCACGTGCGTGTGGCCGAAGAAGCAGACGCTCACATTCGGGTACTCGGCTTTCAGGATGTTGAGGTTCTCGCGCGCGGAGGACGTGTTGATGATGTACTCGTCCGGATCGCGCACGGAGCCGTGCACGAAGAGGGTGCCCCGCTCCTGCATCATGCGCGGGCGCGAGAGCAGGAAGGACGCGTTCTCGTCGGTGAGCTGCTCGCGCGTCCACTCGACAGCGGCCGCGGCGACGGGGTTGAACCAGGCCAGGTCGGTCGAGAGATCGGTCACGGCGAGGTCGTGATTGCCCGTGATCAGGGGCATCTCGTTCCCGCGCACGAGGTCGCAGCACTCGTTGGGGGAGGCCCCGTAGCCGATCACGTCCCCCAAACAGTAGACGCGCTCGACCCCGTCGGGCACGTCGGCGAGCACTGCCTCCAAAGCCTCGAGGTTGCCGTGGATGTCCGAGATCACCGCATACATGTAGATCACCTAGTATAACAACCGGCTGCCAGGTGTCAGCCGCCGCCCCGTTGAAGCGGCGTGGTCCCTGCGGTAACATCCCGTCGACGGTTCCCCGCTGTTACGGGCCTGTAGCTCAGGGGATAGAGCAACGGTTTCCGGTGCCGTGTGTCGGAGGTTCGAATCCTTCCAGGCCCGCTTCCTATTTATCATCCGGGAAAGACGCTGAAAAACGTACTTGGCCCATCCCCCCCTCTTTTCTTGGTGACGCGCTCTCTGACACCTTAACGCAAGAAAACGAGCGGAAATGGACAGGAGAAGCAGGGGCGAAGGCTCCCTCTACGAGAAGGACGGACGTTGGTGTGGGGAGTACGTTGATGCCAACGGGAAGACACGCTACGTCTACGCGAAAACCGAGGCGATAACCGACAAAGGCGAGGGCATCGTTTACGACGCTGTAACGCCGACCGTATGGGATTATCTGGATAGGTGGCTGGCCTCGACCAAGGAGACGGTTAGGGAGCGGACTTGGATAAGGGTCGGGACAGACAGATAGTGGAGCATGGTAGCAGCGGGAGGGAAGAGCAAGCGGAGAAGTTGGAGACCAAGTCGAACAAGCTGCAAGGCCTTCGAGGCAATCGACGACCACGCTGACACCTTTGCGTGACCATATGTCCGTACGTCCTGAGCGGCACGTCCTGCATCCGAAGGTGCATCACGTCTGCACATTTCGGGCCATTCTGAGGGTAGCCGACGACATAGCGGGTTGACAGGGCAGCTATGTGCGCTATAAATATAGCTGTTACTGGTGCCCTACTCCTCCTTTCCCTTTCCCCACTTATCAGGGCACCAGCTTCTTTTTATCCTCGCCGTTGCGGGCGGTACGAATGTAGGTGGGCGGCGGATTGGATGCAGACCGGCTGTACGGTCCGGGTCATCTCCGATCGAGGTCGGGGCTCTGCCGACGGGGTCTCGCTACGTTGCATCGTCGCTTCCGTCTCCTTCGCCGGCCACATCATCGGTAGCCCTACCCGGTGTGACCTCTTTCCAACTGTCGGGGGTATAGACGATCGCACCTGGGTTGGTCAAGTGCAAAAAACCTGCCTCACGTTCTCTCAGAGGTCCCTAGAATGGGGCTAAGGGGATTTGTGTCTAGAGAGGGCAGAATGAAGCCGGAGACCCTCAGGAAACACGATGATTTTCATGAGGGTCGGGCTTGACAAACGAAAGTGAATGCGCTTACATATACTATTAACCCGGTATCCGTACTCCTCCTTTCCCTTTCCCCACCAGAGCGGATACCGGCTGTCTCCGGTACGAACCGTACACGTATCGGGTCTTTGGGGCAAGGTGTTTTAGTCAACCTTCACCGATACTTAACTTTAGTTAATATCCACAACCCATGACGCTGCAATAAGGGGACCTCAACGGACACTTGGGGGCAGGGTCCGAGTTTTTACTTTCGGACAACGTTTCAAGAGCCCAGCCTACGGATCCTCTAAAATCCTAGAATCGATCATAAGGTCCCGCAGCTTGGACAGAGGGGGGAAGAAGAGCACGCTCAGAAGGCGGAATCGGGGCTCGTCTGTCGGTAACTTGCGCTGATAATCGTTTCTACTCGACGATTACGAGGAGAGGTTGGGGTCGCTGGGGTCAGGAGCTTGGTACGGTAACAGGTACAATATTTTTAAGCAATCAGTGAGGGGTAGCTCAGGGGATAGGCTCACGAGGGGTCCCGAAAATACCTTGGATACTATTTTATCGTTAGCAACGGTTTGCGTTGCCGTGTGTCGGAGGTTCGACTTCTTCTAGGTTCGCGCTGTTGTAGCCGGTCGGCTTGTCGGTGTCTCAGCCGATCCGCTTCCCTGCTTCCGCAGTCGGGCGGCGTAAGAGTGAGACCGTCATACTCAATTCCTCCGTCTTGAGCAGGAGCGACGTTCCCAGGTACGCGGCGAGTGAGAGTACACCGATCGCTACAAGAACGAGCGCCCGGTCGAGGGTCCCCGAGCCGGGGCCGAGGAGCAAGATGCCGGCCCACGCGGCGGCGCACATGACGGCGCTGGCGGTGAGTATCTTGGTCAAGGAGCTCAGGAGGCGGCGTCCGTCGAGGCGCCTTAGATGCCGGCGCGTGGTGGCGAGGCAGAGGAGGGCCAAGAGGGCGTAGGCGAGCGAGGAGGCGAGGGCGACGCCGGGGAGGCCTATCGCTTCGGAGAGGGCGTAGGCCAGAAGTGCGTAGAGGACGAAGAGGAGAGCGTTGAGGGCGGCGGGAGCGTGCGTATTCTGGCGGGCGTAGGAGGCGCGTACCAGGACGAAGTAGGCGGCGTAGCCGGGCAGGCCGGCGGAGTAGGCGGCGAGGAGGGTGGCCACGGACCGGGTGTCGGCGGCGTCGAACTGGCCGCGCTGGAGGAGCAGGCCGACGATGGGCTCTGCGAGAGCGGCCATCCCGACAGAGGCGGGGACGACGACGAAGGCCGTCACGCGCAGGCCGAAGGAGAGGGTATCACGGTAGCCGTCGACGTCGCCGCGGGTGTGTTTCTCAGAGAGGTCGGGCATGAGGGCGGTGGCGACGGAGACGACGAAGACGCCGTAGGGGAGCGAGAAGATCGTGAACGCGTACCAGAGCTTCTCGACGCCGTCGAAGCGCGAGCCCATGTAGTTGGCGACGGCCTGCACGCCCACCGCCGCTACGACGAAGAGGATCACCGGGCCGGCGAGCCGCGCCGCGGGTAACAGCGCCGGATGCCCGAAACGGGGCCGGGGCCGGTAGCCGAGCCGCCACGCCGCCGGGAACAGGACGCACGACATCGCCGCGACGCCGAACGTCGTCCCCAAGGCGAGGACGTACACGGCGGCGGTAGGACGCTCGCGGATCATGAGGGCGTAGCCGGCGAAGGAGGCGATGACGATGAGGTTGTTGAGGACGGGGGCGAGGGTCGGGAGGAAGAAGCGCCGGTGGGCGTTGAGGACGCCCGTAGCGAGGGCGCCGAGGCCGTAGAATAGTATCTGTGCGGCGAAGAGGCGGAAGAGTAGGACGGCGAGTGAGGTCTGCTTTTGGGCCTCCCTCGCGGAGAGGGATTCGGAGGCGGTCCAGGCCGTGAGGGCTTCGACGAGGGGGTTGGCGAAGAGGACGGCGAGGACGACGACGAGCGTTAGGAACGGCAGGACGAGGGTGAGGAGGGCGTCGGTGAGGCGGCGGGCGTCGCTTTCACCGTGGCGGGAGAGGCGCTCGACGAGGAGAGGAACGAAGATGGAGGAGAGCAGGCCACCGACGAAGAGCTCGTAGATCTGGTTGGGGAGCGTGTTCGAGAGCGCGTACGCCCCCGCCACCACCCCGGTACCCAAAGTCGCGGCCTGGACGACCATCCGGACGAAGCCGGTAACCCTGGAGAGCGCCGTCGCCGCCGACATCGAGAGCACGGCCCGCAAGAACGCTGCCATGCCGGGATGGTACTACCGGGTGAGGGGGAGCGTCCTCAGGACGACGGTTTCGGCTGACCGTAGCCGGAGATCTTGGCGGCTACCTCGGTGACCTGATCGGGGGTGAGCAGAATGGGTTCCCCGGCGAGGCGCGTCCTGTAGTACACCTCGGCTATCTCCTCCAGCGTCACGGTGCGCGCGAACGCCTTTTCGGCGCTCTGGCCGACGGTGATGGTGCCGTGATTCTGCAGCAGGCAGGCGTCGTGTGACTCCCCTAAGGCACCGGCGGCGTGGCCTGCGAGCTCCTCGGTGCCGTAGAGGGCGTAGGGGGCGAGCGGTATTCGCCCCTCTTGCGAGAGCGTGGTGAGCATGTAGTGTACCGGCGGTATCTCCCAACCGAGACAGGCCAGAGTGGTCGCGAAGCGGGAGTGGGTGTGGACCACGGCCTCCACGTTCGGTCGTGCCTTGTAGATGCCGGTGTGCATCGGGGTCTCCGTGGAGGGCGTCAGGGAACCCTCGAGCACGTTCGTCCCGAGGTCCACTAGCACCACGTCGTCGGGGCCCATCTCCTCGTAGTCCACGCCGCTCGGGGTGATGAGGACGTCGCCCTCGGGGGTGCGGGCGCTGACGTTCCCCGAGGTGCCGGTTACGAGGCCCGTGGAGGTCAGGGCTCGCGCGACCCGCGCCACCTCTTCCCGCAACCCCTGGTACTTCATGGACGGATCTCGCACTTGATGCCCTGCTGGCGTCCGGGTGCCTGCAGGGCTTCCAGGACGTGCTCTAGCGGCCTTACGCCGGAGATGAATGGCTCCTCGGGGTCGACACGCCCGCTCTTGAGGAGCTCGAAGGCGACCTGCGCGGTGTAGGGCGTGTGGTGGAAGATGCCCCGGATGGTGAGCTGCGAGTAACGGAGGCGAACGGTGTCCACCTCCATCTTGGTCCCCGAAGGAGCCCCGCCGAAGAGCGTGACGTCGCCGCCCTTGCGCGCCATGAGCAGCACCTGCTCCCAAAGCTCCGGCAACCTCACGGCCTCTATCACCACGTCCGCCCCGCGTCCCTCCGGTGTCCACCCGCGCACCGCCTCGACCGCTTCCACGCCCTCGACGGCTTCTACCGTCTCTTCGGCTCCCAGCTCGTGGGCGACGGCGAGCCGGTCCTTGCTCCTGTCCACGCAGATGGCGCGCCGCGCTCGGTGGCGAGCCGGACGAACATCAGTCCGATCTGGCCGGCCCCGATGACCGCCACCGCGTCGCCCGTCGCGATGGGCATACGCACGACGCCGTGTACCGCGCAGGCCAGTGGCTCCGGCAGCGCCGCCCGGCCGAACTCTATGCCTTCGGGGATCTCGTACAGGTTCTGCTCCACAATCCTCTTCGGCACCACGATGTACTCGGCGAACGCCCCGTTCAAGAACGCCAGGTTCTCGCACGTGGACTGGTCGCCGACCTTGCAGTAAATAGCAGCGGTTGCACGGCGCGCTGTTCGCCGCGACGACCCGCATACCAGCTTGCCAGCCCTCGACGCCTTCGCCCACGGTCTCGATGTTGCCCGCGAGCTCGTGGCCGAAGGGGGAGGGGAGGGGCTCGAACAGGGTCGGGTGGCCCCGCCGGTAGGTCTTCACGTCGGTGCCGCAGGTGAGCGCCACCCCGACACGGACTAGGACCTCGCCTGGGCCGTGCTCCGGCGCGGGGACGTCCTCCATACGCACGTCGCCCGGCTCGTAGAACATCGCCGCTCTCAAGGGTCTGCCTCCTCCTGCCTGGCCCCATACCCCCCACGCCGCGCAAAGTACCATGGCATCTGCGATCCGTCAGCCCCGGCGGTGAGCCCATCTACAGCCCGCCGTTCACCTCGACGACCTCGCTGAGGACATAGCCGGCGCGCCGGGAGGCGAGGAACAGCACAGCTCCCGTGACCTCTTCGGGCGTGTCCTCCCTCTTGAGGGGTATGTCCTGCGCGGCCTCCTCGCGTTTCTCGTCCGGAGTGAACTCCTCGTGCAGCGGAGTATCTATGCGGTCCGGGGCGACGGCGTTGACCAGGATGTCGTTGGGGGCAAGGGGCCTTCGCCATGGCGTGGGTCAGGGTGCTGACGCCGCCCTTGGCCGTCGAGTAAGCGATGGAGCTCGGGCTGCCCCCGTTCCTGGCGGCGACGGAGGATATGTTGACGATCCTACCGCCTCCCCTGCGCTTTATCAGCGGCAACACCGCCTGGGACACGAGGTAGACGCTCTTGAGATTCACCGCCATCACCCGATCCCACAGGTCCTCAGTCGTCTCTTCGAACGTGTGGCGCTCGACGAAGGAGCCCGCATTGTTCACCAGCACGTCCAGGCGCCCGAACCTTTCCTCGATCTCCCCGACCATCCTCCCTACGTCCCCGGCGTCCGAGACGTCCCCCCGGATCGCGAGGGCGGCCCTTCCGGCGGCCTCGATCTGCTCCACCACCTCCCAGGCCTCGCTCTCGCTGCTGTTGTAGCGGATGGCCAAGTCGCAGCCCTCTTCGGCCAGGCCGATGGCGACCGCCCGGCCGATACCCTTGCTGCTCCCGGTGACCCACACCACCTCTCCATCAATATCTTGTCCTCACCCAATTCGCGCTCCAGGTCTTGCTTGCCCCACTTGGAGCCATCCAATCCGGTATGGCGGACCAATAGTACAGAGCACACCTTGTGCACCATTTAACGGGGCGTGCTAGCATCCTTGATCAGACTCGGAAAGGAGGCCGAGCATCACCGATACAGAGGCTACAAGCCGCCATAGACCTGCTGTCTTGCCCGGCCGTCCACCGGAGCGGCCCCACCACATCAACGCCCGCACGGTCGCGTCGCTGGACGTCGCGACTTGCGAGGCGCGCGGCGCCGATCTCGTACGCCACGGCCCCCCATGCAGCCTTCCGCCGGAGGCGCCGGCGCGGCTTCTACATAACCCGGCCATCGTATCCCTGAGCATCAGGCAAGCCATCCGAAGTACCTCGAGGGCAACCCGGCAGCACCCGGAGGAATGCCATGATCCCCCGCCGATTCGAGATCCAACCACGATAGATTGGATGTGAGCATGCAGCACCTCAGGCGCGTCGCAAAGGTTAACCTGCCGACCCGCCACGGCGACTTTATGATGTACGTCTACGGTGAGTCGAACGAAAAAGAGCACGTGGCCCTGACAGTCGGCCCTGTCGGTGACGGGGCTACCAATGGGGCACGCAGCGGTGAGCCGGTTCTGGTGCGCGTGCACTCGGAGTGTATGACCGGGGACCTGTTCGGCTCGTGTCGTTGCGACTGCGGCGAGCAGCTGGAGGAGAGCCTGCGGCTTCTCCAGGAGCGGGGATACGGCGTTCTGCTGTACCTGCGCCAGGAGGGGCGGGGCATCGGCCTGACCAGGAAGATGTACGCCTACACCCTACAGGAGCAGGGCCTGGACACGGTCGAGGCAAACCTAGCCCTGGGGTTGCCCGAGGATGCACGCGACTACCGGGTGGCGGCCCAGATGCTCTCGGACCTCGACGTAAGCCGGGCCCTCGTGCTGACCAACAACCCCGCCAAGATCGAGGGCCTCAAGCGTTACGGCGTCGAGGTCGTCGAGAGGCTGCCGCTCCCGGTCTCGCCCAACCCTTCCAACGCGCAGTACCTGCGCACCAAGCGGGAGAAGATGGGGCATCTCCTCCCACCGCAGGACGGGGCCGCCGGAAAGGACTCGCTTCGGCGATGACCGAGCAAGCAAGGACCGCCGAAGCGCAGACGACCGGACGCCCGGCCGTCACCGTGAGCTATGCCCAGACGCTCGACGGGCGCCTGGCGACCGCGAACGGCTCCTCGCAGTGGATCAGCTGCCCCGAGTCCCTCGTCTTCGCGCACGAGATGCGCGCCAGCCACGACGCTATCATGATCGGCGTCGGTACCGCGTGTGCGGACGACCCGCACCTCACCGTCCGCCACGCGCTCGGGGATGATCCTCTGCGCGTTGTGGTGGACAGCTCCCTGCGTCTCCCGCCCACCGCCGCCGTCCTCGCGAACAGGGCTGCGAAGGGAACCGTCCTCGCCGTGACCGGGCGCGCCCCGAAGGCGCGCCGCGAGGAGGCGCGGGCCCTCGGGGCGAGGGTTCTCAAGCTGCCCGAAGATGCTAGCGGGAGAGTGGATCTGGGGGCCCTGATGGCGGTCCTCTGGGAAGGGGGAGTGCGCTCCGTGATGGTCGAAGGCGGGGCGACCCTCATCACCTCCCTCTTCTACGATCGGCTAGTGGACCGCCTCGCCGTCTGCGTCGCGCCCAAGATCCTCGGCCGCGGCATGGAGGCTATAGGAGATCTCGGCATCTGCGAGCTTGTCGACTCCATAGCCCTCGTAGACCTCTCCGTTACTACTCTGGGCGTTGACCTGATCCTCGACGCCCGCATCGTCTACCCTGGGGCGTCTGATGAGGGCTGATCCCGCACCCGGACGTGGCGCCGGCGAGGCCGCCGGCCAACTAGAGGCCAGGGCTCTCTGGTTCGTCGCGTCACGAGCGGCGGAACTTCGCCCCGAGATAGTTTCGCCGCCGGGACCCGGCGAGGTGCGGGTCCGCACCGTAGTCTCCGCCCCGAGCCCGGGGACCGAGATGCTCGTCTACCGCGGGGAGGCGCCGCCGAACCTGGCACTGGACCTTCCCACGCTAGAGGGAAGCTTCGCCTTCCCGATAAAGTACGGCTACGCTGCCGTCGGCCGCGTTCTCGACAGTGGACCAGCAGTCGAGCAACTCGCCCCCGGAGACCTCGTCTTCGTTCACCACCCGCACCAGGACCTCTTTACCGTGGCGGCCGGTTTGCCCGTTCGCCTCCCCGAAGAAAGCGTTTCACCCGAGCGCGCCCTGTTCGCGGCCAACCTGGAGACCGCTCTGAACGTGGTGCACGACGCGCCGCTCAGGCTAGGGGAGACGGCGCTGGTGTTCGGTGCCGGTGTGGTGGGTCTCCTGGTGGCCCAACTGCTCAGGATGGCCGGAGCCCGGCAGGTACTGGTCGTGGAGCCGTTAGCGAGTCGGCGGAGGCTCGCGCTTGCCGTGGGAGCCGATGAGGCTCTGGAGACGGGCGAAGACCTGAAGGAGCGCGTCTTGGAGGCGACCGGCGGGCGGGGCGCCGACGTGGCGGTCGAAGCGAGCGGGGCGGGGGCGGCTCTGCGGGCCGCCACGGAGCTGGTCGCCGGGGATGGGACCGTGGTGGTGGCCTCCTGGTACGGGACCAAGCCGGTCACGCTCAACCTCGGAGGGCGCTTTCACCGGGAGAGGATCCGGCTGCGCTCTTCCCAGGTCGGCCGGGTAAACCCGGAGCTCGCGCCGCGCTGGGACAGGACCCGCAGGACGAAGGCTGTGCTCGGGCTGCTCGAAGACCCCGGGTTGCGGCTCGAGAGCCTTATCTCCCACCGCTTCGCGTTCTCGGAGGCCCCGCTGGCGCCTACCGGCTCGTGGACGAGCGCCCCTCCGAGACGGCTCAGGTGGTCCTGACCTACAATGAGTAGGAGAGGAGGCAGGACGTACGAGATTTTTGTCGCGGCGAGGTTCGAGGCGGCCCACCACCTCGTGGGGGACTTTGGATCCGCCACGAGGCCACACGGCCACACCTACCGGATGGAGGCTATCGTGCGCGGCGAGCGCCTGCGAAACGACGAGACCCTCTGCGACATCGGTGAGCTGCGCCCGGCCGTCGAAGGGCTCGCCGCCTCCCTGCACTATCGGGATCTCGGTGAGGTGCCGGCCCTCGCGGGCGTGAACACGACCGCCGAGGCGGTGGCCCGCCGCTGTTGGGAGAAGCTCGCCCCTTCCTTACGCGGCAGGGGCCTGGACTCCTCGCTCACGGTTAGCATCCGGGAGTCCGCGGATGTCTACGCTGCCCGCGAAGATCCCCTTGTCTGATCCGGAGTCTCCTTGCGCGTCGCCTTTGTGACGGTCGGAGACACGGGCAGGCTGACCGGCGGCTACCTCTATAACGTCCGGGTGATCTCGGGGCCCGTCGCGGAGGTCAGCGAGCGTCCCGGCGTATGCGTTGCCGTGACCGGTCCGGTGGACGACGACACGCTCGCCACCGCCTACGCCAGGGCCGACCTCTTCGCGCTTCCCTCCCACTACGAGGGCTACGGTATCGTTTACGCGGAAGCCCTTGCCCACGGTCTGCCGGTCCTCGCCTGCGGCGTGGGGCCGGTCCCGGATCTGGTCGGAGAGCAGGCTGTCCTACTGGTGCCGTCGGAAGATGAAAAGGCCCTCTCGGGAGCGCTGGATCTCCTGCTCCCGGACGCGGAGCTTCGGGCCAGGATGTCCGCCGCGGCGCGTCGACGCGCCCGATGCCTGCCCCGCTGGGACGAGGTCGTGGCGGGATTCCTGTGGGTTCTGAAGGAGGCCGCGGCGTTGCGCTCGACTCGCTGAGCGCTCTGGCAGCGTCCCGCAATGGAGAGAAAGGAAGGGGTAGCATAGACAGCAGAGATATTCGGGAGCAGAACCGTCTCTCCTGGAACGTAGCCGTGGGCGCTCTCGACAGCCACCGGGGAGACCTAGCCGGCTTTCTGCGCGAAGGTGGCACGACCCTCTTCCCCGAGGAGCGCACCCTCCTCGGGAACCTTGAAGGCAGGAGGCTCGCACACCTCCAGTGCAACTCCGGTGGTGATTCCGTGAGCCTTGCCCTCCTCGGCGCGCGGGTGACCGGCGTCGACATTAGCGACAACGCCGTCGCTGCCGCCCGCGAGCTCTCCCGGAAGAGCGGCGTCCCGGTCGCCTTCGAGCGTGCCGACCTCTACGACTGGCTGGAAGACGCGGGTCACCGGAAGAGGAGCTTCGACGTCGTCTTCGCCTCCTACGGGGTCGTCTGCTGGCTCTCCGACCTTGCGGCGTGGGCCGAAGGGATCTCCACGGTTCTCGCGCCCGGCGGCCGCTTCGTACTCGTGGATTTCCACCCGGCTGCCGACATGTTCGACGCAGGCTGGAGGCGCGTCAAACCTTACCGCTGCGGCGGGGAGCGGCAACCCCTGGAGGAGGGGGTGGGAGACTACGTCGGCGAGTCGGAAGGCGGCCTTACGCCCGCCGGTTTCGCCCAGGGCGTTCGCGGCTTCGAGAACCCTCAACCGGCCCACCTCTCCAGGTGGGGGCTCGGTGAGGTGATAACCGCCCTGGCCCGGTCCGGTCTCAGAATACTAGCCGTGGAGGAGTATCCCTACTCCAACGGTGAGCGCCATTTCTCGGGGATGCGCGAGTTGCCCGGCAGGCGGATGGTCCCGCCGGAAGGGATGCACTCAGTGCCGCTGATGTACGGGATCTCCGCGGAGAAGAGCTAAGCTCCGTAAATTTATCCTGCACGTAGCCAAGCTTTTCGCTCTCCGGCCCTCACTAGCCGATCGCTCGCGGCCACCACCTTGGCTTGACAAGCTGTGCCTTCTCATGCAAAACGAAGCACCTTACTACCGGGACGTCGTCACAGATTCCGTTGCTTACGTTCACGATCTGCCCGGCAACGTCTCGGCCCGGGCCGTTCAATCGAGCCGACGGGCATACACATCGCCGGACCCCCCATGCACGGGCATGCGCCGGAGGAGCTCAGCCATCTGGACGGGATCGAGCCAGACTGATGACCGCAGATGATGCGATTCCCCAGGCGACCAGTTGTATTCGTACCGGCCCAGGTCACTCAACCGCTCGATACAGGCCAACGCGACGTCGACCGTGGCGGGGATGTATTCGAATGACAGAGCTTTGAGCGGGTACGACAAGCCGCACAGCACATCGAGCTCGGCGCCTTCGACGTCGATTTTGCAGAAGGCCGGCGCGTCATACCGGGCGATGAGTGCATCGAGCGTGGTGACACGCACGGAAATACCGTGGTCCCAGCGCACCTTGGCAAACCCGGGCGTGGCCTGCACGGCTGCAATCCAATCGCGGGAGAGGGTGCTCACCGTGGGCGTGCGCTCACTGACGAATAAAGTTTGGGTACCGGGTGTAGCCCCAACGGCCTGTTCGACCAGCGTGATGCGGGGGTGATGGCCGTACCAGCGGCGCAACAGGCGCATACAGTGCGGTTGGGGTTCGAGGGCGACGATGCGGGCCCGCAACCTCGACCAGGCCCAGAGCCGATTGCCTACGTGAGCACCAATATCGAAGCAGAGGTCGCCAGGTCTGACGAATTCGGCGTAGAAGCGCGCTAAGGTGCGGTTTCGCAACGGGCTGCCGTAGTACATGCTGATCGAGCGGGCGAGGCCGACGAATCGCCAGAAATTCCAATCATCGTAACGAACCATCATCACAACCCCCGTCCAGATACCGGAGTAACCGCCTTGCGACCAAGTTCGGTCGCCGGGTGAGCATAGCAGCTTCCACCGACCAACGCTGCACCGGCGAACCTGCCTCGACGACGGTTTGCGGTACGGTTGCGTGTAATCGGCTCGGTACTCGCGCGGGGCTTGCTCGTCTTCGTAATGTACCTGTGAAGCTAAAGGAAAAGAAAGCCGACGAGTCGACTCGAATTAGGGTGTATCCGGTG
>JADDPV010000229.1 GCA_016781705.1 Rubrobacter sp. | reverse complement strand
GCAGCCTCTACCCAGCAACGGAAGAGTGACGAAGGACTAGGGTCGCCGGAGCTCCCCACCCAGGACTTTAGTGGGGCTGGGGCGCGGATCTCCCGGAGACTCCTCGCGGGTTATCCCCATGCTCGGGTACCTTTCGGCGGCCCCGGGAGCGCTCATGGTC
This sequence comes from Rubrobacter sp., assembly GCA_016781705.1. GTDB lineage: Bacteria > Actinomycetota > Rubrobacteria > Rubrobacterales > Rubrobacteraceae > Rubrobacter_F. Next base: position 12,795 of record JADDPV010000229.1, on the reverse strand, counting down.
ACCGTGGCATCCCCCTCGTCGTCCACGGTAAACCCTCCGCCGCTGATACGCTCCCCATCCTTCACGAACCACAGCTCGTAGTACTCGTCGGGGCGGAGCTCGGGCAGGCCGGAGACCTCCAGGTTCACGCGCGCGTTGGTGCCGGCGTCTTCGATCCGCACCTCCCCGCTCGCGCCCGGAGCGAGCCCGGTCGGTTTGAGCGAGACCCTGCTCGCCGCCGTCTCCGTCCGACCGAGGAACTCGGCGTACGCCCCGCCCAGGATCAGGGCCACCAGGAGCACGGCGGCCGCCAGCGCGACACCCGGCACGCGGCGCCGGCGTGGTCGACGGCGGGGTAGATCCGTTATGACGAGGTCTTTCAGGTGCGCGGGTGGGGAGACCGAAGCCCCGAGCAGATCGTGGTGGACGAGGCGCAGGGCCTCCGCCTCGTCTCGGCACCTGGCGCATCCTTCGAGGTGGCGCGCAAGCTCTCGCTCCTCCTCCGGCCCAAGCTCTCCGAGCGCGCGCAGGGCCAGCATCTCCTCGTAACGGCGGTGTTCATCCATCGGCGTCCCCCTCGGGCAACATCGTCCTGCGCATGGCCCTGAGCGCGGACGCGGTCCTGCTCTTCACCGTCCCCAGCGGGACGTCGAGTTTTAGGGCTATCTCCCGCTGGGTGACCCTCCAGGTAGGCGAGGGCGAGCACCTCCTGGTGGTCCGGGGAGAGCCGCGAGAGCGCCTCGGCGACGTCGAGGCGCTCGGCGAGGCGGCGCGTGTCCTCGCTCCCGACAACGTGGACCAGCGGCTCGCTCCCGGCCGAGGCGGGGCGGGACCTGCGCCTGCGGTCGAGGTCCGTGCTGCGGTTGCGGGTTATGCGGTAGATCCAGGTCACGAGGCTCGCCTTCGAGGGGTCGAAGCTCTCGGCCTTGCCCCACACGCTGGCGAAGACGTCCTGGACGAGGTCCTCGGCGAGCGAGCGGTCGCCCGATAGCCTCAGTCCCATCGCGTAGACCATCCCGGCGTAGCGGTCGTAGAGCGCGGAGAGGGCGCCGTCGTCCCCGGTGGCGGCAACCCGCCGCATCAGGGCCTCGTCCCCTTCCCTCACGCCGCGTTTTCCTCGCCCTCCCTCGACGGATCCTCCTCGGGTCTCGCCTCTTGCCGCCGGTATGTCCAGGGTAACCGAACTCTTCATCTCCGACCCTTATACGCGAGCACGCGCGCCCCGGTTCGCGGTGGAGGAAAGTCTTCGTCCGTCTCGGACGATCTGGGCCGACCAGGAATATCGCGGGGAAAGTAGAAAAAAGTCCGCGACGCGCGAACCGCCGAGCCGTAAGGCCCGTACAAGGACGAGCGGCTTCGACCGGCGGGGCGCCCCGATACCGGTTCGGCGAGAGGGAGGTGAACGTGTAGGAAGACGAGAATCGAAGTCGTGTCGATCAGGTAACCCGTGACCTCGCAAGAGGCGCGAAAAGATGGAGGAACGAATGAAGAAGAAACTAGGCGTGCTGTCCGCAGCCGCGGTACTTTCGCTGGGCGTGACCGGGACCGCGTTCGCGCAGGAGGGTGGCCAGCAGACGTTCGAGGCCGACTTGACCCCGCAGAACGGGTCGGGGTCAACCGGGACGGCCACGATGACCCTCGACAGCAACCAGCTAGGCATAGACATCGGCTCCCAGGGCCTCACGCCGAACCTGCCCCACGCCCAGCACATCCACGGCATGGCCCAGGCCATAAGCGAGTGCCCGACGCTGGCGCTCGACGCGAACGGCGACGGTCTCCTGAGCACACCCGAGGGCCAGCCGGCCTACGGCCCGATCCTGTCTTCCCTGACCGTGACGGGCGATACCAGCCCCGAGAGCGCGACCGCGGTCGATAGGATGCCCAAGGCGGGCGCCGACGGCACCCTCGCCTACTCGCGGACGCTCACCCTGCCGGCCGACGTGGCCGCCAACCTCGGCGACTTCGCGATCGTCCAGCACGGCATCGACGTGGACGGCAGCGGCAAGTACGACGGCGCCCCGAGCGACATCAAGCCCGAGATACCCCTGGAGGGGACGCTACCGACGGACTGCGGCAAGATCGTGCCGACAAGCTCCGCCGCGATGACGATGCCCGAGACCGGGGGCATCAACCTCGTCGGGCTCGCCGCCGGGCTCGCCGGTGGGGCACTGGCTGTCGGAGGCCTGTTCGTCTCTCGCGTCCTCGGGTCCAGGAACGCCGCGCAGTAGGCTCCAGACGATCCGCCGGCGACGGAGGGACCGGAGCTCGCACGAACTCCGGTCCCTCCATCGCCGATGGGGGTGGTGTTTCTTCGAGCCCGCCTCGCGCGTCAAGGCTCACCGCACCGTCCTGTCCGCCTCCCAGCAGTACCGGACCCCAACCCCCAGCAGTACCAGACCCCAAAAGAGTGAAGGCAAACAAACGTCTTCGCCTACAGACTAGGACACAAACCCCGAGCTCTCCCGGCTTCTTGGTGAATCATCCGCTCCCGGGTCCAGGCGCCGTCGAATCGGGATGGGTCCTCGAGGGTTCGCTTCCCGACGACGAGCCTCGGGTCGAGGCCCCAAGCATTTCGGAAGGGCCCCATCCGAAGGAGTAACTGCACGGGTGCTTCAGTGCCGCCGCCACTCGCGAGCGACCTCGCGCAGCTTCTCCAACCGCCGCCAGTGCTCGTCTATCGCCGCCCGTCCCTCCTCGGTCAGGCTCACGGTCGTGTTCGGCCGCTTGCCGACGAACCTCTTCTTCACCCGAACCAAGCCCGCCCCCTCGAGCTTGGAGAGGTGGCTCGAGAGGTTGCCCTTCGTCAGTCCCGTGAGGCGTTGCAGGAAGAGGAAGTCCGTGCCCGCCGACGCGGAGAGGGCGGTCATGATGGCGAGGCGGGCGGGCTCGTGGATCAGGCGGTCGAGCCCCGCCAGCTCCTCAAACGGCTGCTCCGCCATCTTGTTCCTCCTCCTCGGGCAGGGCCTTCATGGTACCGGTCAGCAGCAGGTGGTCGAGGACGCCACCCACGAGGAAGTACAGGCCGAGAACAGGCAGGGTGATGAGCCGGCCCCACTTGTGTAGGACGAGCATGGCGTCCAGCAGGTCCGGGCTCAGCGTCACGCTCACGACCAAGCCCACCATATGGAACAGGCCGTAGCCCACCAGGAGCGCCGCCATCGCCAGGTAGTGCGTCTGGAAACGGCGCTCGGGCCGGTGCGCGACCTCATGGCGACGCCCAGGACGAGGAGGCCGAACGAGCTGCCCAGGACCACCGCGAGGACTATGGCCGCGTACAACGCCTTCCGACGGGCAGGAACCCGCGAGAAACGCTCGACCGAGCCGTACCTGCGCTCGTAGTAGACGCCTATGCGATCGTAGAGCAGAACCGAACCGACGAAGATCATGACGACCAAGCACAGGACCGCGTAGACGTACCCGGCGGGCACGACGGTATCTTCGAGGGTCCGAGTCCACACCAACGTGGAGACGAGCGCCGCCACCCACAGCAAGAAGAACAGCCCAACGGGCAACTTCCTCAAGCCCTGAAGCCGACCGTAGTTCGCCGCGACGTACCTTATGCGCTCCAGGTCCCGCACCGCTCGCCCCGTTTCGTTTGTACTGCAAACCCGATTGCAAAATAGACCGCAAACCGGCTCCCGTCAAGGGAACCGTCAGGGAAGCCCCGCGAGCAGACCACGCCACGGGGGGCGGGCTCACGGCTTCGTGGCCGACCACGGTTACTCTTACGGCTCGCGAAGCGGCGACGCGAAGCCTACCATGACTTCCGAAAGAGCCTCTCCGCGCTCCGCGAGAAGGGATGCTCCCGTGCCGAAACCGCCGCTCTCCGCCCGCCTGCTACCGACCGGCCTCGCGATCGTGCACCTGAGCGCGCAGCAGGAGGGTTTGACGCTGCTCGCAGAACCCGAGGCGAGCTCCGCCCGCTGTCTCTCTTGCGGAGCGTCCTCTCGGCGCGTCCACAGCAGGTATACTAGGAAGGTTTCGGACCTCCCCTGGCGCGGCATCGCGGTCAGGCTGGAGGTCCGTGCCCGCAAGTTCTTCTGCGGCGCTCGCTCCTGTGAGCGGGCCATCTTCTGCGAGCGGCTACCGGAGATCGCCGCGCGGGCCAGGAAGACCGCCCGCTTGGAGGAAGCGCTCCTGGCGATCGCCCTCGAGCTCGGCGGGGAGGCCGGGTCGAGGCTTGCCCGGGAGCTCGGGCTGCTCGTGAGCCCCGACGCCCTCCTGGCCCGGGCGCGACGACCGCCCCAAGCCCCGAACGAGCGGGTGCGGGTGCTGGGGGTGGACGACTTCGCCTTCAGGAAGGGCAACGCGTACGGCACTATCCTGGTGGACCTCGAGCGCCGCAGGGTGGTGGACCTGCTGCCGGAATGCTCTCAGGAGGGCCTCGCGAGTTGGCTGCGTCGGCACCCCGGGGTGGAGGTGGCGACGCGCGACCGCTCCAGGATCTACAAGGAAGGAATAGCGAAGGGCGCCCCCGAAGCCGTGCAGGTCGCGGACCGCTGACACCTCCTCCGCGGCCTCGCCCTGGGACTCGAGGAGTTCCTGCTGCGCAAACGGACCGCGCTGGGGAAGGCCGCCGCGCAGGGGGCGGCCGACGGTGAGGAGCGGCTTCCCGGCTCCATCGACGACGACGTTTCGTCTTTGTCCGCCCGTCTGGGGAGGCCGTACGGGAGCGTCGAAGGACCGGCCCAGAGGCGCCACGAGCGCCTCGTCGAGCGGTGGAAGGACATAAGGCGGCTGCACCTGGCGGGGGCGAGCGTGAAGGACATCGCGGAGTGGCTCGGCACGAGCCGGAGCACCGTCTACCGCTACAGGGAGCTCGCGGAGCCCCCGCCGCGGCCCGGGTACAGGAGGAGGGCGAGCGTGCTCGATCCTTACCTGCCCTACCTCCTCGGGCGATGGAACGGGGGCTGCCGCAGCGCCAAGCGGCTCCACCAAGAGATCCGCGAGCGGGGCTACCGCCACAGCATAGACACCGTGAACAGGCTGCTCTCGAGCTTCAGGTACACGGAGCAACAAGGCAAGAAGCTCTCCCTCGCCCCGAGGGCGAAGAGGGGCAGCATCGCCGGCGCCTCCCCGACCGCCAAGAACGTCGCGGCCCTGTTCATGCGCAGGGAGGAGATGCTGAACGCGGAGCAGAAGGAGTACCTGCAGAGGCTTTGCGCCTCCGACCCGGCGCTGGCCGACGCCCGCCGTCTGACGCAGGATTTCGCCGGGATGGTCCGAGAGCTCGAGGGGGAGAAGCTGGACGGGTGGCTGGAGGAGGCCGAAACGTCGGAGGCTCAGGTGATGAAGAAGTTCGCCGCGGGCTTGAAGAAGGACCTCGCGGCGGTGCGTGCCGGGCTGACGGAGCCCTGGTCCAAACGGCCCCGTGGAAGGCTTCGTGAACAAGCTCAAGCTCGTGAAACGCCAGGGCTACGGGAGGGCGGGGTTCGACCTGCTGAGGGCGAGGGTGCTGGCGGCCTGAGAAAACCGCCCAAAGCGGCGGCATACGGGAGGACGCTCCGCTTCACCAAAAGATCGGGAGAACCCGCATTTCATGAGATGGGATGAGAAGGCCAAGCAACGGCCCTCGGCGGAGTCGCGCGGCAACCCGAAAGGGGTACCGTCCGATCGAGGTGCGAACCCGCAGAAGGAGGAGCGGCCATGTCGTCCCAGCAACCCAGCGTCACCGTCGGCATCGACGTGGGCGACCGCCACAGCCACCTGTGCCTCGTGGACACCCGAACCGGCGAGGTCGTCGAGGAGACCCGCACCACGACCACCCCCGCGGCCTTCAGAGGCGCTTCGCAGGCGCCGAGCCGATGCGCGTCGCCGTCGAAGCCGGCACCCACTCTCCCTGGATCAGCCGCCTGCTGGAGCGGTGCGGCCACGAGGTGCTGGTGGCCAACGCCCGCGAGCTCGGGCTCATCTACGCGCAGGGCAAAAAGAACGACAAGCTGGACGCCGAGAACCTGGCGCGCCTGGCCCGGCTCGACCCGAGGCTCCTTTCCCCGATCGAGCACCGGGGCGAGACCTCGCAGGCCCACCTGGCGATGGTGCGCTCGCGCGAGGCCCTGGTCGGGGCCAGGACGAAGCTCGTCAACCGCGTCCGAGGCGCGGTCAAGTCCTTCGGAGCGCGCCTGCCCAAGTGCAACGCCGAGAGCTTCCACAGGAGGGCGGCCGAGCACGTGCCGGAGGCGCTCTTGCCGGCCCTCGAGCCGCTCCTGGAGACGATCGGGTCGCTCACCGCCCGCATCCGCGGGTGCGACCGAGCGTTGGAGGCCCTCCCGCGCGAGCTCTACCCCGAAACCGCCCTGCTGCGGCAGGTGGGCGGCGTCGGGCCGGTCACGGCCCTCTCGTTTGTGCTGGTCCTCGAGGACCCGTCCCGGTTCTCGACCAGCCGCTCGGTGGGCGCCTACCTCGGGCTCGCCCCGGGCCAGCACCAGTCCGGCGAGTCCGACCCGCAGCAGCGCATCTCCAAGAGGGGCGACGAGATGCTCGGGAAGCTCCTGGTGCAGGGCACCCACTACGTGCTGGGGCCCTTCGCTCCGGACTCGGACCTCAGGCGCCACGGACTGAAGATCGCCGAGCGCGGCGGCAGGAACGCTAAGAGGAGGGCCGTTGTGGCGGCGGCGCGCAAGCTCTCGGTGCTGCTGCACCGCCCCTGGACCACCGGCGAGGCCTACGATACGCTCTACAACGTCCCAAGAGCGGGGGCCGACCCCGCATAGGAGAAGCCGGCGGGCGAAGCAGAAGGGAGGACGGCAACACCCGCAAGGTGTGACGAACGCCGTCGGCGAGCCGGTCGCGGCGCGCGGCGCGAGCGTGACGCAAGGCCCCCGATCGCCCCGGGTAGTGGTGACTGCGCAGACCTGCTGGGTTCGGTTTTTCCGAAGACCGCTCATGAGATAGCAGCGCCGGCCCTGGGCACGGACCCCATCATGCACCCGGCCCTCAGGACGGGACCGACGAGAGTGTGAATGGAAGCGCGGCGACGGGACGCCAGGCGGAGACGGCGCGACGGAGCACCGCGGCCGCCACGTCGGCCTTGACAGAGCGTGCCTTCTCATGAAAGTGGGTCTGCTTTGCTTGCCCGTGGGTCCATGCCGGCGGCGGTTCGCGCCGCGCGATCGTACCGACGTGATTCGGGGTGTCCGTGCTGTTCCCGGTCGAGACGGCCGCCGCACGTGGTCCGTACGGGATACGAGATCGTGCTCGGAGCGGCCATTCCTTCCGCCGTGACCGGACCCGTCTTAAACCGCCTTTTAACCACATTTTTACGCGCCTGAAACCTGAGCGGAAGCCCGGATCTCTACCATAGGCGGCGGTAGTAGTGGGCGAGATCGAAAGGTGCCAACCGTGCAGAAGGGGCCGGACGTACAGAGGATAAAGCAGCAGAAGCGCGGCAAAGAGATAGAGCCGACGGCGCTCGGCATGACGCGGCGGCGCTTCCTTACCTACCTCGGGGCGGGCTCCGCGGCGCTCACCGCCGGGAGCGCGGGCGTCCTCACGGGCTGCGCCCAGGTCCAGGACGAAGGCGCGACCGGCGGTGGGGCGCAGGAAGGGGGTCAGGAGCAGGGAGGTAGCGCCGGCACCGGTGCGGAAGCGTTCTTCAAACCCATCGAGCCGTCCGACGCGGACGACCTGATCCTCCCCGAAGGTTACAAGTACGAGATCATCCGCAGCTCCGGCGACTCGCTCGGGGGCGGCATGGTCTACGGCGACCACAACGACTACGTGGCGTACTTCCCCATCGACGCCCTGGAGGGCGGCGACAACTCCGGGGACGGCCTCCTCTGGGTCAACCACGAGTACATAAACCCCATGTTCTGGTCCGGCTACACCGACGTCGAGAACGAGACGCAGAAGACCTCCGAGCAGATAGCCCGAGAGAAGACCGGCGTCGGCGGCTCGGTCGTGCGGGTCAGGAGGGAGGGCGACACCTGGGCCTTCGTCGAGGGCGACGCGCTCAACCGCCGCGTCGATGCGACGACGCCGATGGGCGTCACCGGCCCCGCCGCCGGTAGCCCGGAGATGCAGATGGAGGGCACGGACGAGGTCATAGGCACCCTCGCCAACTGCGGCGGCGGGGTAACGCCCTGGAACACCGTCCTCACCTGCGAGGAGAACTTCCAGGACTACTTCGGCGAGCGGACCGAGGGGCAGGAGGAGCCCGGCGCCGGCACGGAGGACGACGACGCCCCCGAGCCGTACGACGTCGCGAGCGGCTACCGCTGGCTCGACGACCCCGACAATGCCCAACCCCCCGAGCACTACGGTTGGATCGCGGAGGTAGACCCGTTCGACCCCGAGTCCAAGCCGCGCAAGCACACCTGGCTCGGACGCGTCCGGCACGAGAACGCCGCCATCGTCATCTCTCCGGGCGGCAAGGCCGTCGTGTACACCGGCCACGACGAGAACGACCAGTGTATGTACAAGTTCATCTCCAGCGGCACCTACGACGAGAGCAACCGAGAAGCTAACCTGGATCTTCTCTCGGACGGGATGCTCTACGTCGCCGACTTCGCCAACGGCCGCTGGGTCGCCATGGACTACGAGAACAACCCCATCTTCAGGGACAACGGCTTCAAGAGCCAGGCCGACGTCCTCGTGCGGACCGCCGAGGCCGCTCAACTCGCCGAGGAAGAGGACGGCGACCCGATCGGCACCCCCCTGGACCGCTGCGAAGACATAGAGATAGACCCGGAGACCGGAGAGGTCTACGCCGCGCTCACCAACAACACCGACCACGGCAACTTCTACGGCCAGATCCTCAAGGTCATCGAGGCCGAGAACGACCCGGAGGCTATGGAGTTCCTCTTCGAGGTCTACTCCGCGGGCGGCCCGCAGACCGGTTTCGCCTCACCCGACAACCTCGCCTTCGACAAGGGCGGCAACCTCTGGGTGGTCACCGACATGTCCTCGAGTGGTCTCAACGAGGGGATCTACAAGACCTTCAAGAACAACGGCGCGTTCTTTATGCCCAGGGGTACCGCGGGCCCCGGCGGGGACGTGTTCCAGTTCGCCAGCGGCCCGATAGAGGCCGAGCTGACCGGTCCCTTCTTCACCCCCGACGAAAAGACCCTCTTCCTCGCCGTCCAGCATCCCGGCGAGGAGACCGAAGACCCCAACGCCCCAACGAGCACCTGGCCGAACGGGGACGGTCCCAAGTCCTCCCTCGTCGCCATTACCGGCTTCTGAGGGACAGCCCTAGCAAGGACCAAAAGGACCGGGGAGCAGCACGACGCGCGTCGTGCTGCTCCCCGGTCCTACCTCAGAGGCGTTGTTCGCTCGTGCGTCTATCGTACTTAGGCGGTTCGATGCCGCCTCGGGTAACCTCGATGGTGTGCTCTCCACCATCTACCCGCAAGCCGCCCGTTTGACATCCTATCCACACCGGTATACCTTATCGTGCGATGACGATTAAGCAGGACATCCCGCGGCTCCCCCTCTCCGAGGGCGAGGATGCGTGCTGCAGTCCCGCCGAGGTATTGCGGACTGGGGAAACCCCCGAGGAACTCGATGCCGTCCAGGAGAGGTTAGCGAGGATGTGCAAGGCACTTGCGCACCCGGCCAGGGTGAAGATCGTCCGGCTCCTGCTCACGGTGGAAACCTGCGTGTGCGGGGACATCGTCGACAGCCTGCCGCTGGCCCAATCCACCGTCAGCCAGCACCTAAAGGTCCTCAAGGACGCAGGATTGGTCCTGGGGACCATCGACGGCCCGCGGACCTGTTACGGCCTCGACCGCGAGGCCCTCGCCGAGTTCAAGGCCCTCGCAGGCGCCCTCCTGTAGGGCGCTTTTTTTTTGGTCGTTTTGATCGTCCATCGTCGATAAACGAAAAGGACAAGACCGTGTCGGACTTGAAGGAGAAGCGGACGCTGCCGATGGCGGCGGAGTCGGGAGCGTCGGGAGCGGTGAAGGCGAGCGTGTACGACCCGGCGATGTGTTGCCCCACGGGCGTGTGCGGGCCGTCGGTCGACGAGGAGGTCGTGAGAATCTCGCGGGACCTCAAGTGGATCGAGGGCCGGGGGGTACGGGTCGAGCGGTTCAACTTGGCCCAGGAGCCTCACGCCTTCGCCGAGAACCCGCGGGTCGTCGGCCTGATGCAGGCCTTCGGGGACGGGGCACTTCCGGCGGTCCTGGTGAACGGGGTCGTCGCTTTCCACGGCGCCTACCCCTCCCGTCAGGAGCTCGTCGGGGCCTTGAAGGGGGCCGCGGCCTCGGGGACACCGGAAGCTCGGCCGAGGCCGGGACCGAGGACGCCTCCGCCGGTTCTTCTTGCTGCGGGCCAGACTCGGGGTGCTGCTAGTGGCGCCGACGACGTTCCGGCGCTCGCGCCCCTGGACTGGACGGGCTGGGGGACGCGGTACCTGTTCTTCACGGGCAAGGGCGGGGTAGGAAAGACCACCGTCGCGAGCGCGGCCTCCCTAAGGATGGCGGAGTCCGGCAAGAGGGTGCTCGTGGTGAGCCCCGACCCGGCCTCGAACCTCGACGACGTCTTCGGAGTGGAGGCCGGGCAGGAGTTCACCCCGGTCCCGGAGGCGCCGAACCTCTACGTGATGAACCTCGACCCCGAGGCTGCGGCGGAGGCTTACAAGGAGAAGCTGGTGGGCCCCTACCGGGGCGTCCTGCCCGAGTCGGCGCTCAGGGCGATGGAGGAGCAGCTCTCCGGGGCTTGCACCGTGGAGATCGCGGCGTTCAACGAGTTCACCGGGATACTTTCGGACGCGAACCTCGCGCAGGACTTCGACCGCGTCGTCTTCGACACGGCCCCCACCGGCCAGAAACCTCGCCAACAATTGTGGGTTCTGTGGCTTTCCTGGTGAACAGGCCTTACCGTTGGGCTATATCGAGTCGGGTAAGGAGGAGCGTCGCCATGAGGACCGCCGTCGAAGCCCACGAGTTGCTCCCGAGGGGCCTGCGGATCGAAGGCCTGAGCATCGAGCCTGGGCGTGTGAGCATCTCGGTGTCGTCCGGCGCCGAGGGGTGCGGATGTCAGCTCTCTGGGCGCCATTCCTCCCGGGCGCACAGCCGCTACCATCGCAACGTCTCGGACCTCCCATGGCACGGTATCTCGGTCGAGCTCGAGGTGCGCGCGAGGCGCTTCTTCTGCGACGATCCCTCCTGCGAGAGGGTAACCTCGCCGTGATGTCTGGGACGCATAGGCCGACCAACCTTGACGGGAAGAGCGTCGGTGCGGGACCGTACTCGCGCAGCAGGACCCCGACTGGCGGCGGGCTATGCCTCGTGGCATGCTTCCTTTCCCGCGTCGTTGGCCCGGGGTTGGCAACGAGCAGAACTTGGAATGGGCACCGCCTCGCCAGCGACGAGCAGGCACACGCTCCCGGTTCTTGCGGGCGCACTACGGAGCCCAGACCACGTTCGCCGAGAAGAAAGGAGAAGCCCCTTTGCCCTGGATGCCCGAGCTGTTCTCGGCGCCGGCGCTGGAGCGCGTCGTGGAGCAGCGGCGCCGCGATAAGCTGGCCGCGGTCCCGTACTTCGCCGGTCTTATGTCCGGCGAGACCGACGCGCTCGTCCGCTCGTTCGCCGGCGAGCCCGAGCTGCACCACCCCGTCCGCGGCCGCGTCAAGGGCGCCCACGCGTTCGAGGCGTTCGTCGCGCAAACCAACGAATGGCTGGCCGAGCGCAACGCGTCCGTCGAGGACGTCGACCTGGTCCTTACGGAGGGCCGCAGCGTGGAGGAGGCGATCTTGCGCCTCGACGGGGAGTACGGCCGCATCGAGCTGCCCACGGCGATCGTCGCTGACCGCGAGCCGGACGGGCGGCTAGACGAGCTGCGCGTCTACTTCAGCACCTGGCCGCTGACGGGCCGCCACGCCATCCGGCCGCCGCTGCTCCAGCCCGACCCCGAGGCGCGCGAGGCCGACGTCGTCGGGGAGTACCAGCGGGCTTTGGCCGCCGGCGACGTGGACGCCATCGTCGCCACCTTCGAGGAAGGCGGGTACGCCCGCGAACCCGCCGGCGGGCGCTACGTCCACCGCGGCGCCGAGGGCCTGCGCGCCTTCTACGGGCTCTTGTTCTCCAACGGCGGCGGCATCCCGCTCGAACACTGCGCCTCCACCGACGACGGTCGGGCGTGCGCTCTGGAGTACAACGTCGTTTGGTGGGGCCGGACCGAGCTCCCCCCGGAGGCGGGCGTCGCGGTCTACGTGCGCGGAGACGGCGGCAAACTGGCCGCCGCGCGCATCTACGACGACTCCGACCCGCCGCTCTAGGCGGAGACCACGGCCAGCGCTTCCGGCGACGGCGGTGGGTCGTCTTCGAGGGCGCGCCGTCCGGGGCCCGGGGGCCGGCGCGAAGCTCAGCCCAGGCCCTCGTGGTACGGGAACAGCGCGCCCTGGAGAACCCGCGGCGGCGCGGGCCGACGCGGAGCGTACCCGTCCAGCCTCAGCGCCTTCAGCCAACCGCCCTCGCCCAGGGCGTCCAGCGCGAAGAGCCGCTGCTGCGGCCGGTTCCGTCCGTGCGAGGACTCGAACAGCCTCGGGCACGCCACCGACCTCAACTCGCCGGTGGCCGCCCCGACCTTTACCTCGTAGCGGGAGAGCGGCTCCCCGTCGTGCTCCACGGTGAGGCTCTCGGCGGCGAGCCACAGCGCCGCCTCCCTCCCGGCGAGCGCCTCCTCCCCGTAGAGCCTCCAGTGGCGAAAGCGCGCGTAGCCCAGGGAATCCAGGACCCGCACGAAGCGCGCAGAGAAGAAGGCCCGCCTCAGCTCCTCCTCGCGGTGGCGCACCCCCGAGGCGAATCCCAGCACCTCCAGCGGGGACCGGCGGCCGTCGTCGCGCCCCTCGTGCGCGAAGTGGGGTTGGGCGTT
>JADDPV010000013.1 GCA_016781705.1 Rubrobacter sp. | reverse complement strand
CCCTATCCGAAACAGGTCGAAGCGGGGATACCGGAGGGGGGCTTGCGCCCCCTTGCCCTCGAAGAGCAGGCTCACGGGCACGAAAGAGGCGAGCACTGCCGCGCCGGCCCCGAAGAGGTAGAGCCACAGCGGGATGGGCAGGTCGTAAGTCTGCCCGAACCCGTGGGCGAGGGCCGGACGGGCGACCGCCAGAGCCGCGAGCGCCGAGACGAGCGTCGCGGCTAACGCTGAGGCGAGGGTCGTGAGAGCGGGGCAGCGCAACGGCTCCTACCGCGGCCGCACGAGGAGCACGCCCAAGGCCTTCCCCGACTCGTGGTCTTCGATCTCGAACCTCCCGGTGAGGTCCGCCTCGAACCGCAGCTCGGCCGTCTCGCCGGGCGAGACCGCTCCTTCGATGTCGTAGCCGTGCAGGTGGACCTCGATGGGCTCGTCCGAGTCGAGCCGGAGCGTCACCTGGTCGCCCTCCGTGACCGGGATCTCGCCGGGGTCCATCTCGCCGCCTTCGATGCCGATATCGAAAGTCCGCTCGCGCGACTCGTTGGAGGCGGTGGGACCGGGACGCAGCGCGAGGAACAGCGTGCCGAGACCGAGCAACACGAGCAAAGCCACGATCAGGTTCCTCGCCACGAGGCTCCTCATTCGGGTGATCCTCCTTCGGACGGAGAAAAGCGGGCGGTAACGGCGCGCGAGACTTTCACGGGGTCAGGGAAGCCGGGGACCTTCCTCCTCCGGTCCCTCTTCGCGCTGCTCCTGGGCCTCCCCGGGTTCCCGGCCGGGTTGGAAAGGTTCCCGCCGAGGCCGGAACTCCTTCCACGCTTCCGGCCACTCGAAGAGGTCCCCGGGCACGTGCTGGGACGGCCCATCGATGCCGTCGCCGCCTTCGTCCGCGGCGTGGCCCCTCCTCCGGGCTTCGCGTCGCCGTTGTTCCCGGCCTTCCCGGCCGGCGGCGCCGCGCGGCGCCGCCTCGTCGGGGTCCTCTCCCCGGTCGAGGCCCTCCTCGCCGAGCTCCAGGGTAGCTTCGTCGTCCGCAGTTTCGGGCTCCTCTTCGGGGTCGCGCTGCGGCGAGTAGCTGCCGTCACGCTTGCGGTGGACGGTCGGAGGGGCGTCGTCTTCGTCCTCGGACCAGGCGGGGAAGCCTTCCTCATCATCCGGCTCCGCTTCGGCGGGCTCCTCGATCATCTCGAGGTAGCGGGGGTCGCCGGTGAGGAAGGCGAGGATGCGGGCGTTGAACTCGCCGGTGCTCTCGAGCATCGGGAGGTGGCCGACGCCGTCCATGAGGAGGATCTCGGCGGAGGGGAAGGCGCGGTTCCAGTCAACCAGAGCCTGGGGGTCCACGATCTGGTCTTCCTCCCCCGCGATGGCGAGGACGGGGACCTTGATGATACCAGCCTGCCGGACGAGCCTGCCGCGGGAGATCTCGCGCTGCATCACGTTTAGCGTCTTGGCGGCAGCGGCGGGCGTGGACCTGCCCGCATCGTCCACGGCCTCGTCCGTAAGATCGTCCGAGTCGGAGACGAACGGGCGCACCCACAGCTTCCTCACGAACCGCAGGCGACTTCCCAGCCAATAGAAGACCGGCCCCACGACGGGCAGCGTGGCGAGCCACAGACCGGTCGGAAGGTCTACTTGCTCCTCGTCGGCCGGGGTCGCAACGAGGACGAGCCGGCCCACGATGTCCGGGTGATCGGCGGCGAGCTTGATAGCCATGGCGCCGCCCACGTCGTGGCCGACGACGGCGGCGCGCGTCAGGCCGAAGTGCGCGCAGAAGGCGTAGAGGAGGCGGCTGCCGTAGCGGACGCCGTAGCCGGAGATGGGCTTGTCAGAGTCGCCGAAACCCGAGAGGTCCAGGGTGTAGACGGTGAAGCGCTGGGCGAGCCGGTCGGCGAGTCGGTCCCAGACCCTGCCCGAGGAGAGCCAGCCGTGTACCAGGACGACCGGCGGCCCTCCACCGAGGACGCGGTACCGGATCCAGTTCCCCTCCAACTCTAGATACTCGGTATCGCGGGCGTCCTCCACTTCGTAGGTTGCCCGCCCGAGCGCGACGGACGCCGCCACGAAGACCGCCACCAGCAGCAAGATTACTATCAAGACGACGCTCATGGCACGAAATGATAACCTAACGCGCCCCCCTGGACACGCGGCGGACGGGACCCCACGAGCTACTTCAGGAGCGCGGCGCCGACGTCCTTTCCTCCCGCCGGCTCTCGCGTTCGCCTTCGCCTTCGGGCAACTCGGCGGCCCGGAGCAAGGGGGCGGCGCCCAGAGGTTTGACGTAGAGTTCGTCCAGCAGCACCGTTACGACGGCGGCCGCCGGGACGGCGAGTATCACGCCGGCGAGCCCGAGAAGGTCGCCCATGGTGAGCACGGCGAGGATGACCATGACCGGGTGCAACTGCACGCTGCGCGCCATTACCATCGGGGAGATGACGTGGGCCTCGAGCTGGTGGATGGCGACGTAGATGACCAGGACCACGAGAGCCTTGGTGGGAGACTGGGACAGGGCGACCAGCGTCGGGGGGACGGCCGAGACGATCGGGCCGAAGAACGGCACTATCTGCAAGACGCCGGTCAGGACGGCGAAGGTGAAGGCGAACTCGACGCCCACGAGCCCGAGTCCGGCCCAGGTGAGGACGAAAATGAGGGCCATCGCCGCGAGTTGGCCCAGGATCCACCCAGAGACCCGCTCCCTTATGAGCGCCAGGATCTCCTCGACGCGCCCCCTCCTGCTCAGCGGGAACAGCGCCAAAACCCCGTTCACGAGCGGCCTGGGGTTCGCGACCATGTAGAGCGCCATGACCACGGCGCCGATAGCCTGCAACAAGAGACCCGCCCCGCGCGTCGTGATCCGCCACAGCTCCCCGACCCTCTGCACTACCTCCTGGACGGCCGACGTCAGGTCCAGGCTCGCCATCGCGCCCCCGGGGCCGCCCAGGCCGGGGTACTCCTCCCCGAGCTCGCGCAGGTAACCCTGCACGATGCGCGCCACTGCGGGGGCCCTACGCGCGAAATCCCCGACCTGCTCGAAGAGCAGCGGAGCCACGATGTAGCCCAGGATCCCAATCCCCAACACGACCGCGCCCACGACCACCACGAGCGCGAGGAAACGCGGGAACCCGAGCCCGACCATGTAGTCCACCGCCGGGGCCAGGACCAGGGCCATGATGAGGGCCAGCGCCAAAACCTCGACGACGCCGATCAGCTCGTAGAGCAGCAAGCCCCCGGCCACGACGATCCCCAGCCCGAGCGCGAACCGCACCGACTTGAAAAGACCCGGGCTTCCCACGAGGAGACCGCCTAAGAATTACTGTGTCGCGAGCCCTCTAAGCGCCCCAGCGGCTGCCCACGACCCGCCGGACGATGATGGAGGCTATCACCGTCGAGGCGAGCGAGAAGGCCGCCTTGAGCGCCGCCTCCTTGACGTCGTCGCCGATGCCGCGCTCCTCGGGCTCATCGAGGAACCTGTCCGCCAGCCTGCTCGCCAAAAGGTAGGCGATACCACTGGAGAGTATCGTGATCACGCGTTTCTGCGTCTCGTCGTCCACGCCCTGAACTCCTCCCTCATTCTCTCGCCGCCGACATACCCGCGGGGTTCGCCCGAGGATTCTACCGCCCCAGGCACGCGTCGACCGGACGTAGTAGCGTCTCTATCCGACGGCCCGAACGCTCTCCGCGCCCATGCGGTAGAGGTCGCCGAGCTGGTGACGCAAGGTCGAGCGGCAGCAGAGGTCGGCGTGGCAGTCCACGCAGAACAGGACCTCCTCCGGGCGCCCCGGGTGCAGGTCGTGCTCCGTCATGAAGTCCAAGAGCTCCCGGTAGCCCTCCCCGACCTGGTCCACGAACTCCGAGAACGAGATGCTGCCCGAGATCAGACGCTCGCAAGCCTCCGGCAACTCGAGGTTCCCGAGCCGGCGGCTGGTGTGCCTGACTATCAGCCCCGGGGTGATGTCCTCGACGCTCAACTCCTCCGTCTTCGTCACCGAAGCCCCTTTCTAGCCCCGCGAGATGAGTAATCCGCGTCCCGCGCGGGTCCCCTTTCCTCCCGGCCAACCCTATCGGCCGGTCCTTAGAGTCTAGCGAAGCCGCGGCCGGTTTGTAAAGGGTCTTCCGAATGCCCCCATCCGCGGCGCATATACTTGTTCTGGAGGCCGGCGAGCGAGACGGGGGAGACTTTGGAGAATGCAAGCGGGACACGGCCCCGGCAAACCGTTCCGGCCGGCGCGCGCGTCGTGGTCGTGGGCGCCGGGTTCGCCGGAGGCACTTTCCTGCGGAACCTGCCTACCCCTTTGCGGCGCCCCGGAGAGACGCTGCTGGTGGATAAGGGTGAAGAGTACGCGTTCATTCCACTGATCCACGAGGTCGCCGTCGGCCGCGTTCACCCGGACAGCATCCGCTTCCCCCTCGCGCCAGACGGCCCCGCCGCCAGCGCTACCCCATACCGTCTCCTCCAGACCGAAGCGACGGGCGTGGACCTTGATCACGGGAAGCTCATCACCTCGATCGGGGAGGTCGGCTACGAGTACCTCATTCTCGCCCCTGGCAGCGTCGCCAATTATCCTCCCCCAAACCTCGCGCAGCACTTCCAGACCTTCTGGACCCTGGAAGACGCACTCGCGCTGCGCGCCTCACTAAACGCCGCCTGGCGAACGGCCGTTGGGGGCGAGAAGGCGGAGGCCGGTGGGCTCACGGTCGCCATCGTAGGCGGCGGCGCGACCGGGGTGGAGCTCGCCGCGGAGGTCGCCGCCCTCTTCGGCTACCTGAGGAAGCGCGCCGCCCGCAGGCCGGTAGAGGAGCCCCGGGTGGTGCTCTTCGAGGCCTCGGATCGGCTGATGGGCTGGTTGGAGCCCTACTTCCACGAGGTGGCGGTCGAGGAGCTCGGCCGCCTCGGCGTCGAGGTCAGGCTGGGTACAGAGGTTACGGCGGCGGACGAGGGAGGCGTCGAGGCGGCGGGCGAGCGGCTGCCAGCCCGCACGCGTGTGTGGACCGCGGGCGGGCGGGCGAACCCGCTCGTGGCGCAACTTCCCGGCGCACACGACGCGGCGGGGCGGGCACGCGTTACGGAGCGCCTGACGCTCCCGGATCACCCGAACGTGTACGTGCTCGGGGACTGCGGCGTCTACGAGCACCCGCACCTCGGCGACCTGCCGCCCACCGCCTCCGTTGCGGTGCAGCAAGGCCCCTACGCCGCCCGTGACGTCGGGCGCAGGCTCCGGGGCGTGCCCGAGGAACAGCGCGGTCCCTTCGATTTCTTTGACCGGGGCTACATCGTAAGCCTCGGCCCCGAGAGCGGGGTCGGGATCGCCGTCGGCGCCAGGCTCAGGGGACCGGCCGCCCAGGCGCTCTACCGCGGCGTCTTCCTCTACTACATGAAGAGCCGCCGGGGACGCTTCCTCACCGGCGTGGACTGGGCTATGGAGCGGACCCTTGGGCGTGTCGGGTTTGGTAGCGGTCAGCCGTCAGCCGTCGGCCGTCGGCAAACAGCCGGTAGCTGAGCTTCGGCGCCGGCGGCGGGCTAGAGACTACCTGGCGGATCGAGGGTGGGATGAGGGAGCGATGAAGGTTAGCTGCTCGTGTGAGGCTGTCGTGTATGAGCTCGACGGCTTGAGCGGCCGGATCCTCCATTGCCACTGTACGACCTGCCCCGCAAGCCTCACGCCGCAGCTTCGATTCTGCCGCCGACGTCGAACGAACGGGAGCACTTCCGTCGGCTGAGGGGGGAAGAGAGGCTGTCCTTCTTCGAGTCTTCACCCGGGAAGCCCCCGACGGTTCGCGGGCGGACATCTAGACGTTACAAGATACTTCCTGGCCAGGGTACGGCGAAACCGCGCCGTCTTATCCCACCATCCCCCATGAACTACCCGAACAGCTCGATGAATCGCGCGACCGAGCCGCCCGGCTAGCTCAAGAGCAGCCGGGCGCCGACGAAGATGAGCATGACGGCGAGGATGGTCTTGAGGGGTTTGCCGGGGATCCAGGGCGCGACGCGGCTGCCGATGAGGACGCCGGGGATGCTGCCCAGGAGGAGCGTGCCAGCGAGGCCGAAGTCCACGTTACCCTGCGTCATGTGGGCAAGACCCACGACGAGCGAGAGGACGGTGGCGTGCGCGATGTCGGTGCCCACGATGATGGCGGGCGCTATCGGGTAGAGCAGGAGCAGGATGACGGCCATCACGCTCCCGGAGCCTATGGAGGTGAGGCCGACCAGGTAGCCGCCCGCCGCGCCGAACAGGACCGTGTAGGCGCGCCGGCGACCGCTCATCGGCGACTTCCCGTCCCAGCCGTTCTGCTTCGTGAGATCGTCCTCGGTTCTGCGGGGCATGAAGTATTCGCGGTAGATCAGGGACGCCCCCACCAACACGAGCGTCGCGGCGATGATCGTGATCATGACGGACTTGAGCCTCTCGGCGTCGAATGTGCCCTCCATCCACTCCAGCGTCGCCACGCCGAGCAGACCGGCCGGTATGCTCCCGAGGCCCAGGAAAATGGCCACCTCCAGGTTCACCGAACGCTGGCGGTAGTGCTGCACCGAGCCGGTGAGCTTGGTAACGGTCGCGTAGACCATGTCGGTGCCGATGGCGGTGGGGGCCGGCACCCCCATCACCGCCACCAGGAACGGCGTCATCAACGAACCGCCACCCACCCCCGTGAGGCCGACCAGAAAACCGACCAGCAGGCCGAACAGGGCGGGGCCGGCGTCGATCACACCCGGCTCGGCTCCTCGACCCGCCCGAGGTAGCCGAGCTCTTCGAGCTTGGCGGTCACCCGCCGCGCGCTCTCCTGGGGCGTCTCCTCGGCGGTCTTAATGTGCAGCTCCGGCGCCGAAGGCGGCTCGTAAGGGTCCGAGACGCCCGTGAACTGCAGTATCTCCCCGGCGAACGCCTTCTTGTACAACCCCTTCACGTCCCGCTCCGCGCACACCGCGAGCGGCGCGTCCACGAAGATCTCGATAAAGTCGTCCCCGATGTCACGCCGCACCCGGTCGCGGACCTCCTTGAATGGCGAGATGGCCGACACGATCACCCCAACGCCGTTCCTCGTCAGCAGGTTCGCCACAAACCCGATCCTCAACACGTTCGTGTCCCGGTCCTCCCGGCTGAAGCCCAACCCCTTGGAGAGGTTCGTCCTGACGATGTCCCCGTCGAGGACCTCGACCATGCCGATGCGCCGCCGCAACTCCTTTTCGACTATCTCGGCGATGGTCGTCTTGCCGGCCCCCGAGAGGCCCGTGAACCACAAAGTGAAACCGCGCCCGAACCTCGTACCATCTTCCACGCGTTGCTCCTTTTCTCTATGACCTTGGTCGAGTTTCGCAGTGTAGCCGCCCTGAGTGCCTCCGCCAAAGCCCCGTCTTTCCTAGCGCTTAGTCCTGCTGCGCCTTCAAGCCATTGATAAGGACCTCAACGACTTCGGGGCGCGAGAACTCCGGCGGCGGGTACTCGCCCTTGGAGAGCATCTCCCGGACGCGCGTGCCGGAGAAGAAGACGTGCGCGTCCTTGTCGTGCGGGCAGGTCTTGGTCGTCGCCATCCCGCCGCAGTTCAGGCAGAAGAAAGCGTGCTCGAACATGAGCGGGGTGATCCCGAGCTCCTCCTCGTCGAACTCGTCGAAGATGTGCTGGGCGTCGTAGGTGCCATAGTAGCTCCCGACACCGGCGTGATCCCGCCCGACGATGAAGTGCGTGCAGCCGTAGTTCTTGCGGCACATCGCGTGGAAGACCGCCTCGCGCGGCCCCGCGTAGCGCATCGCCGCCGGGAAGACCGCCAGCACGGTACGATCCGTCGGGTAGTACCTGTTGAGGATGGTCTCGTAGGACTTCATCCTGACCGCCGCCGGGATGTCGTCGGACTTGGTCTCCCCGACGAGCGGGTTGAGGAGGAGGCCGTCCACCGTCTCGAGCGCGCTCTTCTGGATGTATTCGTGCGCCCTGTGCACCGGGTTCCTGGTCTGGAAGCCCACGACGCGCTTCCAGCCCCTCTCGGCGAAGAGCGCCCGCAGCTCGCGCGGCTCGAAGTAGTACTTCGGGAAGGGCCTGGTGTTGGGCTCCTCGACGAGCAGGGTCACCTCACCGCCGAGCAGGGTGTTCCCCTGCCTGTACAGCGCGGCGACGCCGGGGTGCTTGCCGTCGTCGGTGCGGTAGACGTTCCTGGCCTCGCGGCCCTTGTCGTAGCCGTAGCGGTCGGTGACGAGCATCGTGGCGACGGTGCGGTCGTTACCGTCCACGAGCGCGACCTCGTCGCCTTCGTCTATCCCGTTCGCCTCTTCGTCGCTCGCGGAGAGCGAGATAGGCAGGCTCCAGACGAGACCGTCGGAGAGTCGCATCGTCTCCACGACGGACTCGTAGTCCTCGCGGCCCATGAAGCCCCTCAGGGGGCTGAAGACGCCCGTGCAGATCATCTCGAGGTCCGAGATGGCCCGCCCCCCCAACGCCACCTTCGGCAGCTCCGCGGCCTTCCCGAGACGCTCTTCGCGCTCCTCGACCGGGGCCCGACGGTCCACCAACTCGCCGCCGTGCGGCGCTATCGTGCCCGGATCCAAAACGCTCTTCATCGCTCCACCTCCGAAAGCACGAACTTCTCCCCGGACTGCTCGGCGTCTGGCAGCCGCCTGACCACCCGTCCGGCGAGGCCGGTGGCGCAGTGCTCCCAGGGTCGCTCGCCCAAGACCCACAGCCTCAACTCCCCCGCGTAACCGCGAGCTATCGCGAGGAACCGCTCGTAGTCCATGCCGGTCCCTTCGAGCCCTTCGCCCCACTCTTCCCAGAGGGGATCCGCCACGAATCGGGCGTCGTTCACGACGCGTGCCCCCTCTTCGGGCGAGTCTTCGAGGAGGGCGCGGGTCTCGGCCCGCAGCCTCTCGGGCTCGGGGGGCGGGGGGAAGTCAGATAGGGTCAAAGCTAGTACCTCACCGCCTCGTGTTCGACCGGCGCCCGATCCGTCCCGGCGTAGTTCTCCAGGTGCTCCTCGTAGTCTATGAACAAGGGTGCTTCGGGATCGAAAGCCCGCTTCAGGCTCTTGAACGCGATCCTTTTATCTAAAGCGTCAAGCTTATCCAAAGCCTGCGGCTTGTCAAGCTGTCGCAGTTCGAGTTTTTCTCGAACATGCCCGAACGCCTCCAGTCCCTCCTCGCTCCTGACGAGGACCGACGAGTACCCGTCGGCGCTTCCGACGCTCCCCACGGAGATGTCCGCCGCGTGCCCGATAAAGTCCGCGCACTCATCGCAGCCCTTGAGGGCCGCGCCGTGGAAATCCCTTATAGGCTCCTCGAAGATCGTCTCGCCGTCGAGGTCTTGCACGATCATCTTGCCCCGGATGACGTCCACCCGCCCGACGTTGTCGAGGTCCACGCCGCGCCTGTCCCGGATCTCCTCGAGCATCAGCTTCTCGTAGTTGAAGC
Organism: Rubrobacter sp.; assembly: GCA_016781705.1. Lineage (GTDB taxonomy): Bacteria > Actinomycetota > Rubrobacteria > Rubrobacterales > Rubrobacteraceae > Rubrobacter_F. The sequence continues at coordinate 3,631 of JADDPV010000013.1, read as the reverse complement.
TCTTCGTGCAAAGGAGCGCGATAGTGAGCGTTATCGCCTCGACCTGCGAGGAGCCCCACGTCCACGGGCGCGCCTGCATAGCCTTTATCCCCTCGATCTCGCACGGTGTCCCGACCACCGCGATCCTCGGGTTCGGCGGCAGGTCGTAGCCCTTGAAGTCCGCGTGCCCCAGAGCCAGAGTCTGGTTGTAGAAGCTCCCGGCGCACTCGCGGACCTCCTCGGGCGTCGTTGCGAGGAACGCCTCGCCCTTCCACCGCTCGGTCGCGCTCTCGCGGGCGACGAGCGCCCCGTCTATCTCCCCCGCCTCCAGCAGCGAGATCAGGAGCGCGCTCACGAAGCCGCCGTCCTGCACGCCATCTATGCTCTCCTTGACGCGCGCGGTGTAGCTCTCCTCCACGTGGCCGATCCCGTCCAGCGTCCGCGCCTCGCCGTTGCCCGTGATCTTCCACGTCACCTCGTACCTCAATCCGCCCCGCGGGCAGAAGTCCCAGCACAGCGAGCAGCCCGTGCACATCTTGACGAGTTTCGGCAGATCGTCGTCGCCGATGCCGATAGAGTCGGTCGGGCACGCCGCGACGCACACCCCGCATTGCACGCAGCGATCCGCGTCTATGACCGCCTGCTCCAGGTCCCAGAACCACACCTTCCCGGGAGCCTCTTCTATGTCGTTCATCAGCTCTCGGATGTCGAATCCAGCCACTAGCCCCGCCCCCTGTTCCTGCCCGCGCTCCTGAGCGCCGTCCGGAGCTCCTTGTTCGGCTTGCGCCGGGCCCACTCGTGGAAGCGCTCGCCGTCCCGCTTCTCGTCCCTGAACTTCTCGAAGACCGCGACGAGCGCGTCGGGCACGTCGTCGGCGGGCTTCGCGCCCTCGACCCAGTCTATGAACGCCGCGTCCCGGCCCAGGCTACCGCCGAGTCCGATGTCCACGCCCTCGACGAGAGCGTCCTTCGTCTTGGCCGTCTCGCCGCGGAAGCCGACGTCCCCGATCTGGGGCTGCGCGCACGAGGCCGAGCAACCCGAGAAGTGCATCCTCACGGCCTCCTGGCCCACTTCGCCGACCCGCCGGTCCATCTCGCGCGCCCACTCGACGGCCCGGATCTTCGTCTCCACGATCGCGAACCGGCAGAACTCGCTCCCGGTGCAAGCGACGATGCCCCGCTCGAAAGAGCCGGGCTCCGGGGAGAACCGCCCCAGCAACGGCTCGGCCAGGAGATCCTCGAGCCGCTCCTCGGGGACGCCCGTGATGATGAGGTTCTGGTCGGTGGCGAGCCTGACGCCCTCGCCGTACCTCTCGGCCAGCCGCGCCGCCTCGACGAGGTCCTCGCCGCCCATGCGCCCGACCGGCACGTTCAGACCGACGTAGAAGACGCCCTCCTCTTTCTGCGCGTGGACGCCGACGTGGTCGCCGCGGTACCTTCGGGTAAGGTCCTCTCCCGCGGGCGTCAGCTCGAAGCTGGCGCGCTTCTGGAGCTCCTCGCGGAAGCCCTCGGGGCCGAGCTCCTGCACGAGGTAGCGCAGCCGGTTCGTCCAGCGGTTCTCTCGGTCGCCGAGCTCGCCGAAGACCTGGGCGATGGCGCGCGTCACCTCGACGGCCTCCTCCGGACGGACGAAGACGTCCACGTCGGAGGCCATGCGCGGGCCGTCGGAGAGGCCGCCACCGACGCGCAGGTTGAAGCCGACCGTGCCGTCTTCGAGGCGAGCGGGGAGCATGCCGACGTCGTTGATCTCGGCCTGCCCGCAGTCCTCCAGACATCCGGTCACGCTCATCTTGAACTTGCGCGGCAGGTTCGCGTACTCGCGGTTGCCGGTGAAATAATCCGAGATGGCCTGCGCCACCGGGTAGGCGTCCAGGACCTCATCGCCGTCGAGGCCGGAGACCGGGCAACAGAGAACGTTGCGGGCGGAGTCGCCGCACGCCTGGACGGTAGTCATGCCGACGGACTCGAGACGGCGCCATATCTCGGGGACGTTTTGCATTTGGATCCAGTGCATCTGCACGTCCTGGCGCGTGGTGAGGTCGAGGAAGTTGTCGCCGAACATCGGGTTGGGCTCGGGGCCGTTGGCGAAGTCCACGGCTATTTGTCCGATGGTGCGCGTCTGCTCGGGGGTGAGGACGCCGCCGGGGATCTTGATGCGGATCATGAACGCGTCCCCGCCGTGCTTTTGCGGATAGATGCCGACCCACTTGAGCCGCTCGACCTCGCCCGGCACCTCGTCCATCGCGGAGAGGTTCTTCGAGTAGCTCTCGATTATCGCCTCACGCACCTCCAGCGGGTGCCGCTCGAGCTTGAACTTCTCGACCTTGTTGAGCTTCTGTCCTTGCCTAAGAGACCGCACGTTCCACCTTCCCTCCAGCGAAGTGCAGCCCGCACTCCGTCTTCTGCGTCCCCGACCAGCGCCCGGCCCGGGGGTCTTCATCCTCCGCGACCGGCCGGGTGCAAGGCTCGCAGCCGATGCTCCTGTAGCCCTTCCCCAATAGCGGGTTGAGGGGAACGTCGTACTCCTCGACGTACTCCTCCACGTCCTCCGCCGTCCACGCCGCCAGGGGAGACACCTTGACGACGCCGTAGCGTTTCTCCCAGCGGATTTGGGGCGTGTTGGCCCGCTGGGGCGTCTGGTCGCGGCGGATGCCCGAGATCCAGGCGTCGCAGTCCTTTAGCGCCCACCGCTGCGGCTCGATCTTCCTCATGGCGCAGCACAGGTCCGGGTCCCTCTCGTACAACCGCTCGCCGTATTTCTTCGCCTGCTCCGCGACGCTCAACCTGGGCCCGTGAACCTCCAGCGCGACGCCGTAACGCTCGACGACCTTCCGCCTGTAACGCCGCGTCATATCGAAGAGAAACCCGGTGTCTATCGTGAACACCCGCACGCCCGCCGGGTCGGTGAGGCGGCTCAGCATGTCGAGGAGGACCACCCCCTCGGCGTTCCCGAAGGAGAGGGACAGGGCCAGCCTCCCCCGGAACCCCTCCACCGCCCAGCGGAGCAACTCCTCCGCCGACGGCTCCCCCAACCGCCCCGCGAACTCCAGCAAACCGGCCCGCGCGATGCTGCCCTTCTCAGACTCGAAGATCCTGGACACAAAAATCCCCTCACACGCTCATAAAAAGACGTCGCGACACGAATGGGAGCCCCAACGAAGAGGCCCCGTAATGGCCCTAGACGCGCAGGGCCGGAGAAGTGGAGCTACATCGCACGCGCGCGAAAAGCCGGAAGACACGCCCAGTCATGCCCCTCGCTACCGCTTCAAGAAAAACCATACGCGCGATACTAGGCCAGGCTCGGCGGCCCGTCAACACCAAATACGACAATTTTTGTCGTATTTGTAAAAATTCTTCTGGAAGCTCGCCCGTCACCCTGAGGTCGGCGGCCTGGGGGCCCGCCGTTTGATCTTCTTCCAGGCCTGTGTGCCCGCCCTGCGCGTGGCCTCGATCATCCTGCGCTCGGCCTCCCGTTGCCGCCGCTCCGGATCGCGTATGCGCATGCCGCCTCCCGATCCGTAGAGCTGCTCATCCAATCTTCCGGCGCACAACCGGCACCTTATCCCCAGGATCCCTTCGGATACTCTCGGGAGAGCGCCAAGCTTCGAGCGCCCTCCGGCTAACGGAAGACATCCTTTTCGTTCTGGCAGTCA